>JBCDAP010000224.1:0-4378 GCA_039185335.1 Planctomycetota bacterium
CGAAGACTTCTGGATCCTGCCGCAGAACCAACTCGCTGGGCAGTTGTTCCTCGGGACCGACACGGGCTTCACACCGACCGAGGCACGTGATCAGATCGTGAACTGGAATCCGGGCGATCCGCGTCGGGGGCGAGATGTCGCCGCACCGTGGATCGGGCTTGAGCTGGTGCGTGTCGATGGGCCCGCGGGCGGAGAATTCGCGATGTACCGCAGCGAGGCATCCGAAGGTGTCGTTGTGCTCATGTCGACATTCTCGCCGCAAGAGACGTTCGCCAACACCGCGCACGAACTCGTTGGTGGGCACACGCACTTTTCGTGGGCGTTTACCAAAGCGGGTCTGTACGAAGTTGTGTTGCGTGCGAACACAATGATCGAAGCGCCGTCAGCGGACGTTAATGGTGACCAAAGCGTCGATGGACAAGACGTGTCGGCGTGGCTCGGGTCACCGCTCGATGTGACGTGCGATGGGATTGTGGATTTCTTTGATGTTGCCCGTGTGCAGCGAGTTGCTGAATCGGGCGGATAATTCTTTGTTCTTTTTAGTTTGGAGCGTTAGAGATGCAGATGAATCAATTGATCGGTACCGGCGTTGTACTGGCATTGGCCGGCTCTTCCTGGGCAAACTCGTTCGACATGTCCAGCGGCCACGCTGACATCCTCGTTGGATACGACGCGGGCTCGAACGAGCTCGAGATCGAGGTGGAGCTCGTCCCTGGAGACGGCAACTTCACGATCTCGCCCGACCTTCCCAACGGCGTCGATGTACTCGAGCCGAACGAAATCCGCTTCGTCTCGGGAGCTGCGAGCTTCGTTCCCGGTGAGGGCGTCTGGCGTTTCGGTGAAGACTTCGCCCCCGGCGTGCTTTTCCTCGGTTGGGGCGCGGAAGAAGTCTCCACTGGCGTTTTCGAGAACGACACGCTCTCCTTCGAGCTCGTCGGTATCACCGGGCCCGGCAACTTCCGCTTGTTCGACCTCGATCAGTTCAATCAAGAGGTTGAACTGCTGCCGAACCCGGGCACATTCGATGTGTTCGCGGAATCGGCGGATCACTTCTCGTTCGAGTTCGACGCAGCGGGCATCTACGAGCTTGAAGTCCGTGCTCGCGGAACCCTCATCGGTGGGCAGGAACTCGTCAGCGAGTCGGCCACACTGACCTTCGTCATCCCGACACCCGGTGCCGGTGCTTTGGCCGCTTTAGGCCTGGCCGCTGCCGCACGTCGCCGTCGCGGCTGAATCAGCCACAACGATGAACAAATTCAGCCTCTCGGTCGCTCTGCCAATGCCAGGGTCACCGGGAGGCTATTCTTTTGGATATGGACACCGAACGTCGCGACATCATCATCGGTGAATCGGGTATCGGAATGTCTCCCGAAGCGATGGAGGAAGCCCGGCAGAAGCGACGGTTCATTGTTGTGTTGCGCATCGCAGCGCTTCTCCTGATGGCCGTCGTGGCGGCCCTCGGCATCCTCCGCCTATCGGAAACCGCAAACGCAGTCGGAACCGTTGACTGGTGGTGGACGGGCGCCCTTGCCCTTGCGGCCATCGTGTTCTTCGGCGCGATCGTCATGATCGACGTGCTGACTCCACGGAGAAAGCTCTCAGCGATCAGCGCCATCTTGCTCGGGACCTTTGCGGGCGTGCTCGCGACGGCGTTGATTGGCTTCGTGATCGATCTGCTGGTGGCGACCTACCTGCCTAGCAACGAAGCCTCGGCGATCACCCCGCTGGTGCTGATGTTTAAGGTCGTGATCGGCATCGGGCTCTGCTATCTCGGCATTACAACCGTTCTGCAGACGCAGGATGACTTCCGTCTCGTGATTCCGTACGTTGAGTTCTCCAAGCGTTTCCGTGGGCCGAAGCCAATGCTGGTCGATACGAGCGCCCTGATCGACGGACGCATCACCGGGCTCGCCGAGTCGGGCTTACTGCAAACACCGATGGTTATCCCGTCGTACGTGCTCCTCGAACTGCAGACACTCGCGGATTCGCAGGACAAGCTAAAACGCTCGCGCGGGCGACGTGGGCTTGACGTGGTGCGCACACTCCAACGCAAGACAGAAGTGGTCATCGAACAAGGCCGGGTCGTTGGGGGAAGTGTGGACCAATCGTTGATCGACCTCGCGTCAACGCTCCCGGCAACAATCATCACCACGGATTCGGGCTTGGTCTCGGTCGCTCAGATCGAAGGTGTCGCGACGGTCAACCTGAACGAACTCGGGCAACGAATGAAGACCAACGTGCTGCCAGGCAGCGAGATCGAGATCGAACTCGTCCGGCGCGGTGAGCAAGCCGGGCAGGGCGTCGGCTTCCTCGACGATGGCACGATGGTCGTCGTCGAGCGGGGTGAGGCCTTGATCGGCGAACGAATCGTGGTGTCTGTGCGAAGTTCGATGCAGACCGCCGCCGGGAAGCTGGTGTTCGGACGGATCGCTGGGAGCGAGGACGAAGACATCGAAGACGAGTCCATCGATCACACAGAACAGCAGGACGCCGATTCCGGCTGGGAAGAGCCCGAGGGCGACGTCAGCGAACGGCTGGCAAGCCGGGCTACGTCGCAGGAGAGGGCGACGGATCGGCCGGCGGGGCCTCGTGACGCGGGAGGGACTGGGCGCGATCGGGATGGAAAGACACCGGCTCGGCGGAATCCTCGACGAGCGTAAACGCCTTTGGGACGAGAACTGGCACCGCGGCCGGATCGATACGCACGGTGATCGGCGTGCGCAGGGCCCGACGTGGAGAAGCAGGACCCGGATGCGGCTCGTCGGCGGCCTCGCCATCCACCTGAACTGGAAGGTGCTCCCCTTCCGCATGAATCGTGAATGTCTTGGCACGAGCCTGGGTAAAACGTTCTGAGCGAGACTGAAGACGCAGGCGAGTCTCGGCCATGCGCTGCAGCAACCCTGCTCTTGTGTCGTGATGAAGAAAGCAGATGTCGAGCATCGCATCGGAAACACAGGCACCAGGGCAAGGATCGAGACGCGCTGCATACTGACGCGAGTTGGCAATCACCGCCGTGCCGGGCTGGTTTTCGAGGATGGTCTCGCCGTCAGCCGTGATGGTGAAACACGGAAAGTGCGGGGTGATGAACTCACGAAGCATGTGCGGGAGGTAGGAAAGCTTGGTGATGGCACCCGAGCGCACCCGCGCGAGACGGTGGACAACATTGGCGTCGTACCCGACCGAGCACATCAACAAGAAGGGAAGATCGTTAACAAAGGCACGATCCATCCGAATCACGCGTCCAACATCGAGCGTATCAAGGAGACGAGAAATCGAACGCTTCATGCCAAACTGACGCGCGAAGAGATTCTCAGTACCGAGCGGGTAGTGGTAGATCGGCGTGGCGGTCGACGCGGCGGCACGCGAGGCATGGTGGACTGTCCCATCACCTCCCGCGACAACAGCGACATCGACCGATCTGAAGATCGACTCGATATCCACACGCTCCGCGGCGGGACCAAACGGGACCTGGACACAATCGTGACCTCGGGACCGGAGGCTCGACGCAAGCTCGCCTGCGATCCGGGCGGATCTCCCACGCCCGGCGATCGGATTGAACAAGAGGGCCGTGTTCATCATGCCAAAGGCGATATGCTACCCAACATGATGCGCAGAGGACGAATCGGTGTGATGCTCGGATTGCTCGCGGGGGGGATCTGCGCCGGGCTCGCAGAAGCCCAGACCGATTCATTCCGCCTCGGTGAGGGGGGAGGATGGCAATCGAGCGAAAGCGAGACGGAACTACCTCTGCTCATTCGTGACGCGCGGAAACTGCTTGCCGACAACCGAGGACGCGATGCCTACGTGATTCTGGACGTGGCGATGGAGGACGGAACCGTCCCATCGGGATACGAAGCCCAGGCCCTCCTGCTTCGCGGCGATGCCCTGCTCATGATGGATCGTGAGTACAAGGCGTTGTACGACTACGAGGAACTGATCAGCGAATTCCCGCGTTCCCCCGAGTTTCGGATCGCGATCGAACGTGAATACGAGATCGCGCAGCTGTATCTTTACGGACTCCGACGCCGCTTCTTTGGCATGCGGATCATCGGGTCGGAAGATGTCGGGATCGAACTGTTGATCAGAGTCCAGGAGCGTCTTCCGGGCTCTCAGCTCGCCGAAATCGCGAATGTGGTGCTCGCCGATTACTACTTCGATCAGCGTGAGATCCGGTTGGCTTCGGACACGTACGAGGTGTATCTGGAAAACTTTCCCAACGGACAGTTCCGCCAGCACGCCATGAAACGAGTGATCTATGCCGACCTGGCGAGATTCAAGGGCCCGAGGTACGACAGCTCGGTGCTGATCGATGCGTATGTGCAGGCTCTTGAGTTCTCGGAAGTTTTTCCAGCTGAAGCTGCCGAGGTCAGGCTTGACG
>JBCDAP010000225.1:0-4368 GCA_039185335.1 Planctomycetota bacterium
AAACAAACTTACTGATCGATAGACCTGTGCTGACCTATCGCAACACTCTAGACTAGTCCTCGAACGCCGAATGGCAAGCGCCATTGCCAAGGATCGCTAAAGTCTTCATCAAACCCTTTTTTATGCGGACTCGTCTTTGCCTGATCAGCCTACCGATCTCGATCTCAAAAAAGACCGCGGCCTCGCCGTTCGGTGGGCGGACGGGTCGACCTCCTACTTTTCCATTCCCTATCTCCGTCGCATGAGTCCCTCAGCAGACGCTCGCGAGCAGCGGAAGGAACTCGAGAAGAATCCGCTCGCCGTCATCCAGCCCTCCCGTCGCCAATCAGAGGGCCCGCTGGTCGCTGAGTCCGCCGAGCTGGTCGGCCACTACGCCATCCGCATCAACTTCTCCGATGGTCACCGCACCGGCATCTACTCCTGGGAATACCTCCGCGAAATCGATCCGAACGAAACCGTTCCCCCAGGCTTCGAACTCGCCACCGAGACCAACCAGCCTCAAAGCCAGAATAAATCTTGAGCGATTCCCGCTGCTGTGCGCCTAATGCGCGCATCCCCTCGATTCCGGCAAGACTTCTTGGAATCCTAGGCTAAATTTGAGGGGTTCCCATACCCCCTCGCAGGAGAGTGATTCATTCATGTTGCGCCCATACCTCACCGCGCTGGGAATCGTCTGCGCTATCGCTGGCCGCGTGGCTGCTCAAGGCAGCAATATCTCGCCGTGTGTCGATGACCCGTTTGCCGGCCCTTTTCCCTCCGGAAGCTTCGAAAACGATCACACCTTCTTCTCTGGTGCCAAGTGGTCAGGCCGCCTCGTCTTCAACCCCGGCGTAGATATCACATTCGCGGGCGGCGCCGACCTCGTCATGGGACCAGACTCACTCTTGATCATCTGCGGCCAGCCGGGCCTCCCTGTCAACTTCATCAGCACTCACTCACCACAGATCGCCGGCACGCGAATCATCCTGCAAGAGGGCGCCCGCGCCGAGATCCAGCACTTCAACGCCGATCTCTCGGCCGAACCCACCGGCAACGCGTCGCTCACCACGCTCATCACAATTGGCGAGGGCGCGACGCGCAAGCAGCCCTCCCGTTTTTAACTCCGCAACCTCTCCCCCTGCAGAAGAAAGACCTCCATGCGTTTCATTACAGCCGCCATCGCTTTCGTCGCACTCTCAACGGGTGCCCTCGCCCAGAGCATCTGGACGGTCCCATCCGCCTCGACGCCGACACTCCGCTTCGCGCTCGAATCGCCTGGCTCGCCAGTCCAGCCCGGAGACACAATCCAGCTCACCGAAGCCGGCTTTTACCAAGACACTTTCACCGTCACGACACCCGACCTCATCATCGAGGCGGCGCCGGAGAACGACATCACCATCGACGCGCTCGGCCTCGGCTCCGCTCTCACCGTTGGCCCGTTCAATGGCTCGCTCACCCTCCGCAACCTCACCATCACCGGCGGACTCGCTGTGGACGGTGGAGCCATCAGGATTGAGGGCACGGGCAATAACTTGATCACCATCGAGAACTGCACCATCGAGAACAACATCGCTACTGATGATGGTGGAGCAATTGTGTCTCAAGATGCCAACATCGTGATTAGTGATTCGCTGTTTCGAAACAACGAGACAAACGGTGAGCATCCGAGCAGCCCCACAAATACCTCTTCGAACGGCGGCGCCATCACTACGAGGAATGGTTCGATTTTTATCAGGGACTCAGTCTTCGAAAGCAACACTTCCTTCGATGAAGGCGGCGCCATCCGCTGCTTCGACCCCGCTTCCGTCTTGATACTCAGCGTCGACTTCCGCAACAACCGATCCCTCTCCTCCTCCGGCGGTGCCATCGAAATCTCCGGAGCTGAATCCGCCTCGGTCGCTATCGAGGCCGCTACATTCGAAAACAACCAAACCGGCACCTCATCCGACAGCTTCGGCGGCGCTGCACGATTCGTGAACTGCGGCAACCTCTCGATCACAGACAGCACCTTCCTTCGAAATCGAGCCGAACGCGGCGGCGCCATCTCCTTCGAAAGCGAATCCGCTGGTCTCCTTGAAGATGCCGTCTTCCAGCACAACACTGCCCAAAGATTCGGTGGCGCCCTCTTACTCAGCAACGCCGACATCGACACCGACCGCGCGCAGTTCCTCGGCAACCGAGCGATCCAGACCGCTGGCGGCGCCGTCCAACTCGTCGAGGGACCCGCAGGTGCTTCGAGCTTCCGCAACTCGCTCTTCGTCGGCAATGTCGCTCAAAGCGCCTCCGTCATGCTCGCAACCAGCGTCAACACCGAACTCAGCAACTGCACCGCGGTCATGAACAACACACTCGATCCCAACGGTGGCACCTTCGTCGATTTCTCCGGCATCGGCGTCCAAGTCATCAACTCCATCGTCCGCAACAACACGCCCGACTCCTTGATCCAGGACTCCACCAACCAATCCGCGATGTACTACTCCAACATCTCGGGCCTCTCCGGCTCCCTCTTCGACAACTTCTTCACGAACAACATCGACGCTGACCCCCTCTTCGTCCGCATGCCCAACGACGGTGGCGACGGCTTCGGCGATGACCCCACGACCCAGGGCATCGACGAATCCCTCAACGACGACTTCGGCGATCTCCGCCTCACCGAAGGTTCGCCCTCCATCGACGCCGCCGACACACGCCAGGTCACCAGCCCTTTCAGCGGGGACCTCCCTGCGGCCGACCCCAAAGACCTCCTCAACAACAACCGCGCCGTCTCCATCAACGGCTACACCGGTCTCCCTGAGGACATCGGCATCCCCGTCATGGGCCAAGCCGCTGACCACGGCGCCTACGAAGTCCAGACCGCCGACCCGACGCTGGACTTCGACATGTCGGGATTCCTCGACTCTTTCGACGTTCTCGAATTCCTCGACCTCTTTAACGCCGCGACGAGCAATTGAGTCACCGCTGTGTTTCGTCGAAAAAAATGCGAAGCAAGCACGCTTTGAGATCAGCAATTCCGATTCAATAAAGAAGCTGTACGGCACACTGCGCCAAAATATTCGATGCACCAAGGGTCACTCCTATTTGGCGCAGACTTTTTGTGAAAGCAGTTTTTTTCTCTGCTCGAGCAAGCTCATGTGATAGGGTAGTAGTTGTCGTTGCGAACGGCAGCGACCGAGGTTTGATGAAAAAACAATAGGAAATTGGAGAATACGAATGAGTACAAGATCATTACTTGTTGCTGCTCTGTGCGCTGCTCCAGCCCACATAGCCATCGCAGGAACAGCAGATATTTTCCTGGACGACTTTACGCAAGATCACCCCATTATCGTGGAGAGATTCTTGGGCGAGCTCAACTTCCTCCAGGATAAGGTTGACTTTAGTCCATTCCCGAATGATCCAATCCCGGTCCTCTATCCGCGTCCTATCGGTGATCGCTTGGGCTACGACGCCGTCGGGCTGGGCGATGTCGATGGCGATGGATTTAACGATTGGGCGGCCACCTGGTACCACGCCGAACCGGTCAAGTCTTCGGGCGTAGCACGTATCGAGGTTGACGACGTGGTCATCCCAGGCTCGCCGTTCCCTACTCCGAACGACATTACAACCGGCCCACCGATGGAACGCGTCGGCTTCGTTCGGGTGTTCTCGGGCAAAGACAACAGCCAGATCGGTGGCGAAATCTGGGGTGGACGAGACGATGATCGCGTCGTTCACGAAATCGCCACGCTCGACGACATCGATGGAGACGGGCAAGACGAAGTAGTGATGTCCTCCAACCTCATCGGCCACATCAATCCCGGATCGATCATGGTGTTCTCGTGCACCAACAAGTACAACACCGATGGTTCTCAAGACCAACGCTGGGTGTGCATCTGGCAGATCAACGGAACGACAACAACAACCGAATTGGGCTACTTCCTCGAAGACACCTTTGTCGATTTCGATGGAAACGGACAGGACGACATCGCCGTTGCCTCCAAATTCCACAGTGTTTCAGGAGGCCGCTCCAATAGCCAGGGCGCCGGGTGGATCTTTCTCACACCGAGCAAGTGTGTCTTCGAGCACATCCAGCAAAACCCGCTCTGGGATAAAGATCCTGGTAGAGAGGTGAAAGTCCCGCTCGTCATGTTTTCCGACGACGCCAGCTTCTACATCACAAAGAAGAATGGGCACACGTCCGGACTCGATCTTCAACGCATCGCACCCGCCGGCGATATTGATGACGACGGTATCGATGATCTGGTCGCTAAATCCGAGTACATCTACACGCCACAAGGGGACTCGACAACAGGCCTGTACTTTCTCCTCTCATTTAACGGATACGACCAACAAAGCAACACGCTCGCTACGAGTGTCCCCAAATACACTCTCCAAGCCAACGATGGCAGCGGT
>JBCDAP010000226.1:0-4362 GCA_039185335.1 Planctomycetota bacterium
CCGAGGCCAAGGGGCCCGGTCTGTTTGTCGCAACTGCGACGGTTCCTCCTGATGATGCGACATTCTGAAACCTAATCGTTTTCCGGTCGAAAAGCCGGGCTATTCCAGACACAAATCTCCTGACGATATCTGAACAACGACAAGAAGATTCACACAGAAAAGGACTTCATCATGACTGCAGCTCCGACCGCCTCCACCTTCGCTTCAACGAACCTTCCGCTTGCCTTTACCGAAGCCCACAAGGTCGCGGATCTTTCTCCCGAGACCGTTGCCTACGGCCGCAAGGAACTCGAAATCGCCGAGACCGAGATGCCGGGACTCATCGCGTCACGCGAAGAGTTCGGCCCCAAAGCACCGCTCAATGGCGCACGTGTCATGGGCTCGCTGCACATGACCATCCAGACCGGCGTGCTCATCGAAACACTTGTCGATGTTGGCGCTGATGTGCGTTGGGCTTCGTGCAACATCTTCTCAACGCAGGACCACGCCGCCGCGGCGATCGTCGCGGGACGCCCTGATCAGTCCAAGGCCGGCGTCCCGGTCTTCGCTTGGAAGGGCGAGACGCTCGACGAGTACTGGTGGTGCACACTCCAGGCCCTGACCTTCCCGCCCCGCGAATCCGATGGCTCCCAGGGCCCCGACATCATCGTCGACGACGGCGGCGACGCCACCATGCTCATCCATGAAGGCGTCAAGGCCGAGATCGCTTACGAAAAGGACGGCACACTCCCCGACCCCGCCTCCACCGACAACCCCGAGTTCAAAGTTGTCCTCAACATCCTCCGCGACAAGGTTCAGGAGAACGGCAACTTCTGGCGCCCGATGATCCAGCACATCCGCGGTGTCTCCGAAGAGACCACCACCGGCGTTCACCGCCTCTATCAGATGCAAGAGTCGGGCGAGCTGCTCTTCCCCGCGATCAACGTCAATGACTCGGTCACCAAGAGCAAGTTCGACAACGTCTTCGGCTGCCGCCACTCGCTCGTTGACGGCCTCAACCGCGCCACCGACACCCTGCTCTCGGGCAAGGTCGCGATCGTCTGCGGTTACGGCGACGTCGGCAAAGGCTCGTCCGAATCACTGCTGGGTCAGAAGTGTCGCGTCAAGGTCACCGAGGTCGACCCGATCTGTGCGCTCCAGGCCTGCATGCAAGGCCTCGAAGTCGTGACCCTGGATGACGAGATCGCGAACGCCGACATCATCATCACCACGACGGGCAACAAGGACATTGTCACTGTCGAGCACATGAAGAAGATGAAGCACAACGCGATCCTCGCGAACATCGGGCACTTCGACAACGAGCTGCAGATGTACGCCTTGGAGAAGCTTGTTGACGAGGGCAAGGTCGAGAAGATCGAGATCAAACCTCAGGTTCACGAGTTCAAGTTCAAGAAGGAAGCCGGCTGCGAGCCGCACTCGATCATCATCCTCGCCGAGGGCCGGCTGATGAACCTGGGCTGCGCGACAGGCCACCCGAGCTTCGTGATGTCCAACTCCTTCACGAACCAGACGATCGCGCAGATCGAGCTGTACACCAACGCAGACAACTACGAGAAAGAGGTCTACACGCTGCCCAAGCACCTCGACGAGAAGGTCGCGCGTCTGCACCTTGATCGTATGGGTGCCAAGCTGACCAAGCTGAGCCAGGAGCAGGCCGAGTACATCGGCGTGCACGTTGACGGGCCCTATAAGCCCGAGCACTACCGCTACTAATCGATGACACTCAAAAAAGAGACTCACGCGAAAGATAAACCGCAGCGCACCTCAATAGTAACTTGGATTGCTGCCATAGCTGCAGTTGTGTCTGCAGCTATCGGCGGCGCTCATTTGTTTCGCGTTGCTATGCCACTTGCGTCAGCAGATCTAAGGCTAGCTGAATTCGCTGCAAGCGAGAAACAAATTGCAATCAACCGACTCACACAAAGCAATGTCGGTTACTTTTTTTCAGTGTCTCTTCCAAATGATCCCATGCCTATCGAGGGAGGTGATTATCTCATCACACTTAAGCCCGAGCACTCTGTTCACAACAACGGCCAACAATCATTCGCAGTCCTGGCCTTTGGCATGAAAATCTGGCAATCGCCTCTCGAAGGCCAATCCGTAGAAGTAGGTACGCCTAACACGCACCCACTTGCAACTATGAGCCCACCTGAATGGTTCTCTGACCCCCGCACATACAAAAGTACTGCACCAAGCATCTTCGAATGGTCACCGATTTACTCTGAAACGAAGGTAGCTATCCCAAATGTCGGGCACATGGATAACACTACTGACGAAATCATGATGTCAATCGTGTTTGCAAAGTACGCAAGCTGGGGCGAACTCGAACAACTCTCACTTCAAGAGAAAATAAAGAAGACCTTGGACGAGTACGACTCCCCAGATACGGATTCTTCTCTCTTGTTTTCTCAGCATTTTTTAACTTTTTCGACCACTGGATCTGAAGTCTCAACTATTGAATCAAACGAGCTTGTGCATGTGATTCCCAATGACACCTACACCAGAACTAGTTTGTTAATCACAAAACTAGCTCCGGGCTCCGCAATAGGATGGTCGGGATTTTGTCTAATTGAATTTCCGGACGGCAGCACTCAACTCGAACGATACAGCGGGCTAACCACATTGCACCAAAAACACTAGCAACCCCCAACAGTCGGACGCCATGAATAAACGCAACTTCTTCTCGTCATTCGGTCTTCAGCTCGCTAACTCGATCTCGATGACCGTTAAGACACTCTGATAGAGAAACCCCAGAGACCGATTGAGATCCACCATGCACGCACTCGACCGCTACGCCAAAGGCCCGTCGTTCTCTTTCGAGTTCTTTCCTCCCAAGTCTCCTGAGGGCGCTGACAAGCTCTTCCAGCACATTTATCAGCTCGAGCAACTCAAGCCGTCTTTCGTTTCTGTCACGTACGGCGCCGGCGGCTCGACACGTCAGCTCACCCTCGACCTTGTCCTCCGATTACGCCGTGAAACGACGGTCGATGTGATGCCGCACTTGACGTGCGTGGGGCACACCGAGGCGGAGATCGAAGACCAGCTCGAGCAGTACGCGCGTGCAGATATTCACGACATCCTCTGCCTCGCCGGCGACCCGCCCAAGCAAGAACGCCGCGCCGCCGACCGCTCCAAGGACACGTTCCGTTACGCTGCTGACCTTGTTCGCTTCACGCGTACGTTTGCGGATCGCCACGCTGGGCGCCATCTCTCCGATTCTCGGGGCTTCGGCATCGGCGTCGCCGGCTTCCCCGAAGGACACCCCGCGACGCCCAACCGCCTGCTCGAGATCGAGTACCTGAAACAGAAGGTCGACAGCGGCGCCCACTTCATCGTCACCCAACTCTTCTTCGATAACCGCGACTTCTACGACTTCCGCGACCGCTGCCGACTCGCGGGAATCACGGTTCCGATCGTTGCGGGCATCATGCCGATCACTTCGGTGCAAGGCTTGAAGCGCATGGCTGAACTCGCAGCGGGCGCTCGTTTCCCGGCTTCCTTGTTGCGCACGCTCGACCGATCGGTCGGTGCGCACGAGGACCGCGACTCCCCAGAATGCCGCGAGGCAATCCGTCGTGTGGGTGTGCACTGGGCTACCGAGCAATGCCGTGACCTGCTCGACAACCATGTCGACGGCATCCACTTCTACACACTCAACCATTCCAGCGCCACCGCAGAGATCTACAAGACCCTCGGCGTGCGCGACTCTGCGGGGCTCACGCCCGGAATCGGCCAAGGCGATTCCCCTACAATGTCATTGAAATGACAGAGGACGAAAACAACACAACACCAGGCAAAACGCAAGCGGATACAAACAAACCCGCCAAGGCATCGCGAACACCGCGTCCCACGCTGCGTCGCGATGCCATCATCGCGTTTGTGCTGCTGATCCTGACCGTTCTCGCCATGATGCTCGAAAATTGGGCGCCCGCGATGGGGTTCTGGTTCTGGCTCATCCTGGCTGGGTTGTCCGCGCTCGGATGCGCTTGGTCGGCAGACGACCGATGGAAAACCGGTCCCAAGCTCACAGTTGCCCAACTCATCCACTGGTCGGGCTTTGTGGTGATGTATCTGGCATTGGTGTATCTCCGAATCCAAGAAATCGGCGGAACATCGGCGGTCGAAAACGCTCAGGGTGGCAGCGCCGAAGACATCTTGCTGAGCAATGCGTTCGACGGGCTGATCTCGCCCGCGCTCATCGTCCTGATTCCGACGACGTTCTACGCCGGCCTTCGCTTCGGGAGATCGTTCCTGATCCTGGCCCTGTTCCAGTTGGGTGTGCTCGGTGCGTCGGTGATCATCGCGGACTACCTCTGGGTCACCGCGGTGCTGGCGGGCATCGTGCTGGTGGCGATGCTGATC
>JBCDAP010000227.1:0-4362 GCA_039185335.1 Planctomycetota bacterium
GTTCAAGATGCTCTTTCCGATCTCCAGGGCGAACTCCAAAGGCGTGAAGAAATACTCTTTGCCGAACTCTCGCAGCTTTATGCACAAGCCCAAGATCTCTCTCAGATTCTCAATGCTGCCGAACGTCCGCTTCGGATTCTGATCGCTGCACCGATTGTTTCTGCCTATCAGCAATTCTGCGCTCGCGACATGGATGCAGCGTTCAATCAACTCGGCGTTGACGCCTCTACTTATCTCGTCGGAGCGACCCAATGCTGGTTGCACGACTTTGCCCAGCATCTCACTCAGCTTCGTCCTGATGGTGTGCTGATCTTTTCTAAGCACCGAGGTTCGATCCCCGGCTTACCGCACACTCTTCCTTTGATTGTTTGGGATCAGGACTACGCCGTCGCCTCCGATAAGCAAGTCGTCCGGCGCCTCGGTCCGCGCGATCGTCTTTTTACTCTTCTGGCCGAATGGACCGGCGAAGCCATCGATCGAGGCATTCCCGCAAAGCGCACCGAGCATCTCAATCTCGGTGCGAACACCGCGGTGTTTACTCCGCCTGAGTGGTCTTGCCAAGAGGCTTTGTCTTTGGATTCGGGTAACTCGACAGGGAGGTCGCCTGTTTACTCACAACGCGAGTGTGACCACGACATTCTCTTTGTCGGCAACATTCATCCGCTTAGCCAGTACCGCAAGATGATTGATCTCGATGCTTGGCCTGACTCGGCACAACGAATCATGCTGGAAGCGCGGATTCGGTTGCTGACTTGGCTTCTTGAACGGGACGAAACCGAGCCATTTGTCATTCCAGATATGGAACCGCTGCTCGAAGCCGCAGCCGAAGAGATCGAACTCAAGCTTCCCGAGGAACCGAAGAAACGGCTTGCGATCGTCAACTACTTTCGCTATCGCATTGCTCACTACGTCGTTCGTCAGGCATTCATCGAATCGCTCTCGGAATTCCGACTGGGCCTCTACGGCACTGGGTGGGAGCACTTCTCACGTGTCGCTCATCTGGCTCGTCCGCCGATTGAGAATGGTCAGCCAATGCTTGAAGTGATGCATCGGTCTTCGATCCAACTTCAACTCCATACATGGACCGTTCATCATCCACGTTTGTACGACACGGCTTCAGCCGGCGGCTTTCTTCTTGTCGGTCGAGTCGATGAGTTGCATCCGCTTGAACGCGCCTTCACCCCCGGCGAACATCTCGACACATTTGGATCTATTGCGGAGCTTCACACCAAGATCCGACATTATCTCGACCATCCCGAAGATCGTGAACGCATGGCACGCAACGCGGCAGAACACACCGCCCAGCACCACACCATGAACCATCGCGTTCAAGAACTCTTGGAGCACCTTCAGCGATGACACCTCCTCAATCCACAGCAGCAAGCCGGCTACCTAAACCAAACATCCGTCTCCCGCAGATCACGCAGACCATTGCGCTGAACATCCACACACCCGATCCGCGTCCTCGAACGGATCACCCGCTCGATGGTGAGCCGTTTCATCCTCTGAAAGCTCTGAATCATTTTGATCGCCTCCAGGCGCTCGCCGCCGGCGAGAACCCGTCCCCTGTTACTGTTGAGATCGATCCGTCAAACAAGTGCAACCATAAATGCGAGTGGTGCGTCTCGATGCTCGCGCACACGGGCGAGTATCTTTCGTACGAAACGTTCACCGACATGATCGGTGAAATCGAGCAGATGGATGTGAAGTCGGTCGTCCTGAAAGGTGGTGGTGAGCCCACCGTCCACCCCGACTTTGTTCCCATGCTGGAAAGGCTCCGAGAAGCGAAGCTTTCTGTCGGCCTGATCACCAACGGTTCTATGCCGAGGAAGGGCACACGCGAAAAGATAATCGAGCATGTGGATTGGGTTCGCGTGTCTCTCGATGCCGCAACCGCGCAAACTCACCAAACGATTCACGGCACGAAGGATTTCAAAAAGATCGTTGACAACATCGGTTGGATGGCCGCGAACTCCACTCGCACGCTTGTTGGGATCAACTTTGTCGCAGAACCTCGCAACCACGCCGAGATCGCTCGCTTCACCCAGATGGCACAGGATCTGGGTGTCGCTTACGTCTCGGTCCGATGCGTGTTCGACCCGCGTGCTCCGCTCCCCGAAGACGTGCGTGCCGCCATGCTGGCTCAAGCTCGGCAAGCCAAAGCACTCGAAACGGATACCTTCCGGGTCATGCTCGGGAATCTAACCGAGCAATACATCAACGCCGAAGCATCCCAGCCATTCCCTTACGACAAGTGCCTTGGGCCCAACATGGTTGGCGTTGTCGGTGCCGAAGGCGAGGTCTACGCCTGTTGCTTCCTGCGCGGCAATAAGGACTTCTCTTTCGGGAACATCAACGATCAGTCCTTCAAGGACATCTGGAACTCCGACAAGCGTCAACAAATCATGGAGCGTGTCTACAAGGGCGAGTGCGGCCGCGTCTGCCAGGGCGGCATGACACACAACCGGTACAACATCTACAACCAGATCCTGAACTACCTGACACTCGAGAACAAGACGCACGCCGACTTCGCCTGAACAATCAAACGCTGGTGAGACTTGATCATGAAGACCGACCACATCAACTGCCCGATCCGACCCCGTGTCACGCTGACCGATCCCGACGAACCGCTCGAAATGATCGGCTTCACGGTCGCCCGGTACAAGTTCGCTTGCAAGTGGATGCGCGAGACCGACCGCGTGATGGAGATTGGCTGCGGTGAAGGCTTCGGCTGCAATTTCTTCTCACGCCACGTCGCCGATGTCGTCGGCTTTGACATCGACGAACCTCTCATCCATCGCTGTCGGGAAAACTATCAGCGAGACAATCTCAGCTTTGTTGTCGGTGACATCGTCAATCCTATCGTCCCGCCGGCTCCTATCTATGACACGCTGGTATCCTTCGAGATGATCGAACACATCGACCAGAGCGACGGCGAGAAGATGGTGGCCAACTGCGCGGAGCACCTTAAGCCGGGCGGCATGCTCATCATGTCCACGCCACGACGACGCGACGATCGATCTGTATCACGCCAGCACCACCACATCTTCGAGTACGACTATGACACCCTCAAATCAACCCTCGACCGCCACTTTCAGCGCGTCATGATCTTCTGCCAGAACGATGAGTACATCTACGCAGGCCATCCATCGACCGCGTGGAACTACATCGCCTGTTGCTTCAAATAGCGCATTGCTAGTTTCAGATTTTGTTAAGTATCGCGCTCGGCTGTTGTGTTCGGCTCAGAAGGGTCGAGCACCTCGGAGATATGCTCGCTCGGACGATCCTCGTCCAATGACCCTTCTCCGTCATCGCCACCGATCTCGCCAGCACGCTGCAACGCGTACTTGAACAGCAGTGGTCCGAACAGTTCGTGGATCGCGACCGCCGAGAGCATGATGGTGTACACCTTTTGCTGGAATGGCCATTCCACGAACTCGAGCTGGATTTTCTCGGTGAGCGCCACTGCAATGCCCGCCTGGGGGATCAAACTCGCCCACACCCACGCTCGTGACGGGTTTGGCACGCCGGTGATCTTGCCGCCGATCAAGCAACCAAGCCAGGTGCCGAAGGCGCGCAGGAACACCAATGCCAGCACATAGTGCCACACCTCAGCGAGCAACAGCGGCTCAACCTTGCACCCGGCCACGGAAAAGAACACCGCGTACACCGGCATCGACAGCTCTTCCACGGTCTCGAACATCTCGTGCGTCTGCTCTTCGTACAGGTTCGCCATCAAGAACCCTGCGGTCAGACCCACGATGAGCGGCTCGAGGCCTAACGCCTGAGAGATCAGCGCGATCGCGAACCCTGCCGCCACCAGCACGATCGGCAAGTGTGCACGCACGCGAATCACGTAGAAAGCCATCACGAACGCCACCATCACTCCCGCCGCCATCGAGCCCGGCACATGCTTGATCAAGTACCAGACCACAGACTCCTTTTCTGCCGTTCCATCATCCTCACCTGTCGTTGCATCCTCCGCCCCTGCTTCCCCATCAACGTAGTCCTCGAGATGGGCGAGCTCCGCCTCTTCGGGGTGCTCCTGTACGTACTCGGGATGATCCGCGACATAGGTCGCCCTCGCTTCGGCACCACGTTGGATCCCGTTCGCAGCGAGGGCCAGCACAATCGCGAACGCAATAATCGTGAGCAGATCTTTCAGCACTGTGGTTGCCAGGCCGAGCTTCGATACCAAGCCGTTCGCGCCCGTCTCCGTGATGATCGCGATGACAACCGCAGGCGAGTTCGCTGCGGCGATGCACCCGATGGTCAAGGCCACCCAGAATGCTGCGCCCTCGCCGCCGAACTGCACGATCGGCGAATCGTCAAGATGGAACATGGTTTCCATCAGGATCGTGA
>JBCDAP010000228.1:0-4326 GCA_039185335.1 Planctomycetota bacterium
CGATGTGCTGCCCAACCTGCTTGCCGACCGCATCGTCAACGGCACCGTCAGCAGCAAAGAGACCGCCGGTCTTGCCGTCGTGGTGGATGTACGAACCGAAGCCTTGGCCTTCGAGCACCTCTGCGCGAGACACGGAGATGTTCTCGCCGGTTTCGATCTTGAGGTCTTCGATGCCCTGGTTGAGTTCGTCGAGCGATGAGCCCGACAAAGCCTTCTGGGCCACGCCCTGGGCAGCTTCGACGAACTTGTCGTTCTTAGCGGTGAAGTCGGTTTCGGCGAGCAGCTCGATGATGGCGGCTTTGCCGTCCGCAATGGCGATCGCGATACGACCTTCGCCGGCAGCACGATCGGTGCGGGTCTCCATCTTGCCCTTGAGCTTCTTCCGGAGCCACTCTTCGGCAGCTGCCGGGTCGCCGCCATTCTCCTGGAGGGCCTTTTTGCACTCCATCATGGCGAGGCCGGTGCGCTGGCGGAGCTTCATGACGTCTTTAGCATTGATTTCA
Organism: Planctomycetota bacterium; assembly: GCA_039185335.1. Classification (GTDB taxonomy): domain Bacteria; phylum Planctomycetota; class Phycisphaerae; order Phycisphaerales; family UBA1924; genus JBCDAP01. The sequence continues at coordinate 504 of JBCDAP010000228.1, forward strand.
ACTTCGGGCATGGGAATCTCACCTTTCAGGATCTTCTCCGCGAGGCCAACGTCCCCACGGCGGCTTGGATGGCCCGCTCGCACTCCTCATACGAGCGGTTGGTACGTCGATGGAGGTCCTCAACGTGTTCTGGATCGGGGTCAGGAAACGCAGCAGTCGTAGTCAGTGACACAAGTTAATGCTCTCTGTTCACTCTGCGGCGCTCTCGGCAGCGGCTGCGACCTGAGCGGTCGGCTGATCGTCACCACCATCGGCACGGAACTGGCTGCGCCGGCTCCGCTTCGGACGCTCGGAAGCTTGCTCCTCGCCTTCGTCCGACGAGGACGTCGCCACGCGCTGCGTCTTGCCGTCGGCAACGGCCGAGCAGAGCTCGCGGATCACCGCGTCGATCGCACGCATCGAGTCGTCGTTCGCAGGGATCGGGATGTCGACCAGATCGGGATCACCATCGGTATCGATCAGGCAGATGGTCGGGATGCCGAGTTTCTTGGCTTCGAGCAGGGCATTGGTCTCGCGACGTGTATCGATCACGACCATGACGCCGGGGAGTTTGTCCATTGCGCGGATGCCGTCGAGGTTCCGCTTGATCTTCCGCATCTCGCGGCGGAGCTGCGATTCCATCTTCTTGGAATAGCTCTCGAAGTTGTCCTCCGCCTCGATCGCTTCGAGCTCCTCGAGTCGCTTGAGACGAGAACGGATGGTGCGGAAGTTGGTCAGCGTGCCACCCAACCAACGCTCGGTGACCCAGTGCATCTTGACGTCCGAGACGCGGGTTTCGAGAACTTCCTTCGCCTGACGCTTCGTGCCAACGAAGCAAACATCTTTTCCATCGGCGACGACCTTGGTGATGAGCTTCTTGGCGAGCAGAAGCCCTTTGATGGTTTCCTTGATGTCGATGATGTGGACCGAATTGCGCTTGCCGTAGATGTACGGCGCCATCTTCGGATTCCAATTGGATGTGCGCTGACCAAAGTGGATACCTGCCTCGATCAGATCCTTGACGAGGCTGTTGGGATTCGGATTGTCGTTCTCTTGCAACATGTCGATATGTCCGTCAAATGTGCAGCGAATCCGGCGGGCGATGATCGGAGATCGACCGCACAAGGCCGCTTATGAACATCCGAAACCGCTTCACGGCCATACGGATGAGTGAACTTGGATCAGGTGGGAAAATCCCGCTGGTGCAGATCCACCACAGAACAAGAACCAGCTCGGCCGCCGATCTCGACCGAAGGACTAGTTTAGCAAGAGTGCTTCGGTGGGGCGAGTGACAATCCCCCAAAGTCCGTACGAAGCACGACAAGCATCAAAGCCGAGCAAGACTCGCTTTGGTTTCGCCCTTCCAGAAGTTCACACAAAACCAGAAGATACGAAAAAAACACGAACACACAACTGTTGGTGTGAGCTCGCGAGTTGGCCAGATCTCGCTGTTGATCTTCATCCTGGCAATAGCTTGTTCTATTTTACGAAGTTTATTCGGCTTTCTCCTCGCTATCCCCTGATCATATGATAATCTTACCGAGTCGAGTTCAGCTAGCGATCATGTGAGTCGATTACCCGTTAACATGGGGTATCGATTCGATTTTCATTGAGTTGTTTTGGGGTCAAACATGAATCACTCTTTCCGTAAGAACGGATTTACGCTCATCGAGCTTCTTGTGGTCGTTGCGATAATCGCGCTTCTTATTGGTTTGCTTGTTCCTGTTCTCAGCAGCGCTCGAAATTCGGCTCAGCTCGCCGGCTCACTGTCCAACCTCCGTCAGAACACCATCGCAGCGGTGGCGTACTCCAGCGACAACGACAATCTCTGGCCTATCCTTCCCGTTTCACGCGATGCGTTCGGTGGACTCCAAGATCCGAGCCCGACGGCGACCACTCACTTCTTTGAGTGGGCTTCGGGGGGTACCAACACGTCGACCTATTGGCGGTCTTCTAACTCGGGCAACTTTCTTTCCTTTGCAGATGATCGCCCCCTCAACCAATACATCTACCCAGATCGCAACTTCGCCGATGATGGCCTCCGCCCCGATCCGCGTTCCGCAACCCTGACCCGAGAGCAGCGTCTTGCGAGGCGATCCGGCCGAATGGTGGATGAACTCCGCTCGAAGCTTGATGCTTTTCTCTGCCCTGGTGATTATGGATCGATCGCTCGAGATACTCCCTTTGACAATGAGGTCTCTGGTTCTCAAATCATTGATATTCCCGATCGAGATCTAGAACGCACTGGGTATGAGGACGTTGGCACCTCTTACATGACCAACCGCCTTCACGTGATCGAGCTTGCTCGTCAGCGCAATGTAGATTCTCGGCGTATCCAGATCTGGATTGAAGCCGCTCGTTTCATTCAGCAGGCCACGTACGCCAATCCGTCTCGGTTCTCTTGGCTGCACGATCAAACCATGTGGGTCGTGCCTCACTTTGGTGGTACTGGAGAGCTCGGAAACTTCGGCCAGGAAGACAAAGCGGTCTCTGCTTTTATTGATGGTTCGGCGAGGTATGTTACGCTTGAACGCCGTAACCTAGACTCAGAGGGCTTCAACGAGGCAACGAAGACCTCCGAGTACCAGATGGTCTTTGATCGGTACTAAAGCATCTTGCGAACGGCTCGTCCTCGCCGCTTGGCGTAGGCCTGAGCTCAGCAAGACATTTTGGTCTACTCGCACACCGCGATTTCGTGCCCAAAGTGCAGCACATCGAAGATGTCGATCCCATCAAGGCCATTGCGGTCGGCAATGAGTGTGTTCTCTGATTCGGCAGCATCGAGCATTATCAGCACGTCTGCGCCGTCCGCGTATCGATCTGCATTCAAATCCGCCGTGCACACCATCAACCGGTCGAGGCATTCGCAGTTCGTCGATTCTGCGATCGCAGTCGAAAGCATCGTCGTTGATCCGGGGCCGAAGCTGGGCAGGCCTGGGCCAGAGCACCCGCCGATCGAGGTGCACATGATGTTGCAGGTCTCGCTGTAGTTGTTGCTGGAAGGATGATTGCAATGCTCAGCGCCCAATGAGTGCCCGAGTTCGTGCGCAACCAATTGCGTCTGCAGTAGTGTCCCGCCCGAAGCGAGTATCGAACTGATCGAATAGCGATTGCCGCCGCAAGCGCCATCGAGATACGACCTGCCCATGAGCGTGCCTTCGAAGTCACGCCCAGAGAGCAAGTGGACCATATCTCCACGTTGTTCGGTGAGTTGAGTGTTCCATAGGTCTCGCAACGCCGTGATTATCGAAAGCGAATCACCTTCTTGATAAGGATCATGAATCGCTGAGGTACGAACAACAAGCGTCCGGAGCTTCACTACGGCTCCAAAGTCTCGGCGGTAGACCTCATCGACTTGCGATATGAGATCTTCCACGAACAGCACAACCGGATCGATGTCGGCCCCAAGGGCCGTGTACAAAGCTGAGTCAACATCAACCGACAACTCGATGCGCACCAAACCGCCAAAGAGATCGCATGGCTCGGCGTTGAGCATCGGTATGGTTGTTGTGTCGCGCAACACCGGCGTCTCTCGCATGACCACGCACGATCCTTCATGCTCCTGCGACTCGCTCGCAAAGTTGCGATCCACCTTCGACGCTTCTGAGAAAGCATGGCCACCAGCAGCATCAACAATCAGCACGAAGTCAGGCGTGCGCACATCGATCGACTGTGGGCCGAGCGTAACCCCACTTCCTGCGCCATTCGCTCCGCCTGAAACGAAGATCAATGCAACCCATATCCATTGCGATCGAATTGTCTGCATGAGATAGCCCCGTTCGCTGGACGCCAACACAGCACGGGATTGGCGTTCCCCTTTGCCCGCCCCAGAGCAAAGAAGCAA
>JBCDAP010000229.1:0-4293 GCA_039185335.1 Planctomycetota bacterium
ATCGAGCTGTGGACCATCCGCTGCGGCACCGAGGTCGATCACCCGATCGATGATGCCCGCGATATCAAAGCTGATATCCGATTGTCTGTATGGATCGACGACGCCCGCGACTCGTGTTTCTGTGCGGGGGACCCCAAGTCGCAGTTTGAGGCTCTCGACCGACTTTGGCGGCGGAGCTGTTCCAGCGACTTCCCCGTCTCCGCAGCCGCTCCCGAACAAGACCGCGGCGGCACAGGTCGCTGAGCAGATCGAACGGCAAATGGTTCGCGCCGCTCGGGCGCGCCCACTCCACCGGATCCCGAGAAACAGAATCTGCTCATTGGCCAGTTCCATGCAGGCGTCTCCTCTGTTCGGTCAAACCCCGAGGCGCCGCTGGGCTGACGCAGGTCTGTCTGGTTATCCCTAAAACTGGATGGAATTATCCTACCGGATAGTATCCAGATGGACAACCCACCCACAGAGTCTGAAAGAAGCCGTGCGTGCAGACCAAACCAAGGGCCATCGTGTTGACAGACATCACTGCCATCGCGACCTCGGTCGCGTATGCCGCGACGACACTTACCGAGTCAGTTCAGAGCCTCGACGACCGAAGCCGAGAAATCGTGACCTCGATGGGAGACTTCCTCGATGAACTCTCGCAGTTCGCGTTCACCGCGAAAGTCGAGTATGACCGCACGCTTGAATCCGGCACGCTGGTCGAGGCGCACGAAGTCCACGATGTTGCCGTCAAGCGGCCGGGACAACTCCGCGCGACGGTGCTTGGTGAATCGGGTCTGCGTGCCGCACTCATCAGCGAGGCACTGCGACTCTCGTTGATCCTACCTCGCGGCGATATTTCCAATGCGAAGTGCCCGATACGGTCGGCGAGGCTGTTGATGTCCTGGCCACTGACTTGGGACTGTATACCTAGTGCAGATTTTATCTATCGTGATGCGGCCACCACCCTCCTTGCCGATGTCAAAACCTCAGAATAACTGGGCGTAGTGGCCATCAATGGAGCGCCATGGCATCACATGGTGTTCCTCCAGGAAGGGGCTGGAATGGCAGCTCTGGGTTTCCACCGGCGTAATACTCGGTTCCGAACCGGATCAGCATGCGTTACACCGACCAGCCTGGAGCCCCACGGTTTTCTGCATCGCTCGATTGGGATCTCGCGTCTGCCAGCTATCCCGACAGTGCGTTTGCGTTCATCGCTGATGACACCATGATCGTGATCGAGAGCATCGAAGACTTCGTCGGATAAGGAGACGACGAATGAAGGGTACCCGACTGGTGTTGACCGTGGTCATCTCCTCTGCAGCCATCACTGCTTCGGCACTTGCTGTTTCGACTGGCTTCGGCAGCGTACGCCACGCGAGTAATGCGGCCTTGCGACCTCCTCCACCGTCACCTCCTCCGCCTCGCAGTAACACCACCGACGGCGACCATGCGTCAGCATTTGGCGTTGTCTCAATTGGGAGCGTCCGACACGCAAAGCCACCTCGGCCACCAAGGCCACTCCGCCCGCCACGTTGAGAGATCACCTCCCGAGACGGCCAGCCACCTCGCGTGAACGATGAGCACGTGAGAGCGGTTGGCTTTCATCTGTGCGCTCAGTGTCAGCGGTCATGCCGGTATTGGCGAAGTCCAAATAAAGTAACCTCGGTGATTACATCGGCGATCTGGGCTATGTCCTTCTTCGTGAGCCGTCGTCTCTTCAGTCGTTTCAGTACGATGCCTTGGCCGATGCGCATCATTACGCACTGAAAGATAATGTTGAAGGTGAGAATCTCGAGCACATCTTCATCATCAATATCTGGTCGTATCGAACGGACAAGGCCCTTGATGCGATCGTGCCCAGGGCTAATGACCCGTTTGTAAAAGACCGGGTCCGGTCCATCTTCCCGTGACATTTCTGCCCGTATAAGACCCATTGCAGCGACTTGATGTCGTCCCGCTTTGGTCTGGAATGCGACGAACTGGTGAACAAAGAGGCGGAGCTGCTGTTCGCCTTCGCTGGGCGATAGCGTGGCTTCTGGCGGTAAAGGTGCTTCCTTGTCCAAGTCTCCGATAGACGGCAACTGCATGAGCGCAGCTAGATATAGATTGTCCTTGGTACCGTAGTGGTGTCGAATACTTCCATGAGTGGCCCTCGCCAGTTCGGCAATATCACGCAGTGATACACCATCTCTGCCATGCTGCGCGAACAGGTGCTGGGCAGCTACGAGAAGGCGGTCTTTGAGCTCAGCATCGTCGGAAGCCATGGGTGCACCAAATCGGGATCACTGATAAACGAGCCAGCTACGCAACTCGGTATCATGCACCGAGGCTCGAACACGGAATGTCATAGCCACAAGGGTAGTGTATGGCAGTAGAGGCCGAGCGAAGGGGTGTTGCAGAGAACAGCATGCTTCGAGCTGAAGACTGAAGCAAATGCCATGAACGAGATGTTTGTTAGTTCGATTCGTTCTCTGTCGTCTTTGTTCCCTTTAGCTAGGTAGCCCAAGAGACTGTGCGATTCCTCTACCAGCGGTTCCAATCGGGGACATACGCCGGACCGTTTTCTTTGGAGATCGATCCGACCTGAAACTGCTTGCTGTACACAGCGTCCTTTGCGGGCTCGTATGTTCGGGCCGATCCGTCGGCGTGGAACGCGCTGCACCGGCCGCGGTGCCGGAAGCTGGTTGTGGGTGTAGCGTTCTGGTACCAGCCGCCGATGCCGTCGTAGAGCATAGGCGGATCGAGCAGCGCCGTGCTTCGCCCCGTCCGGCCGACCGGGAGCAGGGTATCGGCGAACACCATCAGGCTTGACGGCTGGTCGATCGTGGAGAGTCGTTGCCATGGCCGGCGGCCGATGGCGCCGAACGAGCCGCCCCAGCCGGGGGTCTTTGGTGGGCAGAGGTAGTAGCCGTTGTAGCCGTAGGTTGTGGTGATCTGCCCGGTGCGTGTTTGCGGGGCGTAGCTGCCCCACGGCTGGCTCGGGCACTCATAAATGGAGTACTCACCTTGGGGAGCAGAGAGGTAGGGCGTGATGAGGCCTCGCTCGTAATCAACCTCGCCGGAGACGCTGCCGTCGCTGCCGAACCAGTACACGGCATCACCTGCGCCGATGTCGGCGAGCTCGAAGAACGCCAGCGGCATCGCGAGGCCGTCGTGGTCATCGCTGTACAGCACCCACGCTGCCCCCAGTTGCCGGATGTTCGAAAGGCATTGCACCTCTCTTGCGGTTTCGCGCGCGCCTCCGAGTGATGGCAGCAAGATGCCGATCAGCAGCGCGATGATCGCGACAACGACGAGCAGTTCGATGAGTGTGAAGGCCTGCTTCAATCGCAACCCTCCTCCACCCGCTGGATGGCCTCGATCACGTCGGAGGGGTTCACCGTGCCATCAAGCGTGATATCGGATTCAAGGCTGCCGGCACTGACGTTATGAAGGTACCTCACGATATCAAAGAAGTCGGTCTGCTCGGAGAGATCAAAGTCGCCCGGACAGTACGTGCCGATTGCGACCACGCCGTTGGCTCCGGTTGTGTATAGGCTCGCTCCCGAGACCGATGGCGAACTGCCCGCTCCGTTGTAGGCCGAGAGGATCGAGTTCTGGGAACCGAAAGGCATGGAGAGGTCGATCATGCTCAGGCGGGAGTACCCGTTGAAGAACTGGTTGCCGGCAGGAACGTCGATACTCCCGACGAACGCGACCGGTCCTCCAGTGAGTGGGTGATCGAAGACGATATGAGGCTGGTGAGTCCAGCCACCAAAAATCTCGAATTCGCCAAGTTCGATCAGCCCGTCGCCATCGTCTTGCCACGTTGCTGTCGCGGTATCGTCAACGAGAGATGCCGAGACTCCAAGATCTTCGAAGACCTGAAGTGTCGGCAGGCTTCCAAAGCCGGGGATGCCTGTTGAGAGCACAATTCGCCCATCGCCAAGGACGATCGGGATGGAGCTTGTGCGGTTGGCTGGCGTCTGCCAGACGACCGAGCCGTTTGCGGAATTGACTTTGACGAGGCGCGCGGACGCTGTGCCGGCGAAGAAGTTATACGTCGCGGCGTAGACGTGACCGTCGGCCACGCTGATACCGCCAAAGAAGCCATCTTCGCCACCGGTGTTAGTGCGCCAAAGCTCGGCATCAACTTCGGTCGTTGCAGACGCATCGAAGGCGATGATTTGGCCGCCGGCGATAGCGTTGAAGTCACCGGCGGTCGCAACGTACACCCGTTCGCCGTCGTATGCCGGCGTGGCGCCGCTGGCCCCGTCAAACAACGGGGCGCTCCAAACGATCTCGCCCGGATCGAATGGGTTCTCGGCGGCGTCG
>JBCDAP010000230.1:0-4290 GCA_039185335.1 Planctomycetota bacterium
CACCACGACGCCGTGGCGGACCGAGACGGAGAGCGCCGACCCGCTCGTGGGCATGCAGGAGCAGTTCCGCGCCGCGGCTAGACTTGATCGCGCCCTCGCCCTGGACGCGCTCGCCCGGCAGGCCACGATCCGAGCGAACGCGCTCATCGCGTCCCCGTCGCGCGATACCACCAGCGACATCACGAACATCGCCCGGGCATTCCAACGCATCGCCGACCTGCGGCCCTCCGACAACGGCGATCGACCAGGCCTGCTGCACGCCGGCGCCCCGCTCACGGCGAATCAGGTCGAGGCGTTCGCGGGCATGGCCGATACCGCGATCCACAAGTGCGGGGAGACGCGCCGTGGGCGAACCGCGCGTTGAACGATATTCGCGACGCGTTCGAGAACGAGCTCGGCAAGCCCATCACTGCCCGATTCGACGAGCTGCGGACCTCCCGGATCGACCGGGCGGTCGCGCGATACGACGCGTGGCTCGCGACCAAGTCGATGATCTCGCTGACGGTCCCAGGCCGCGACTGCACAGTCACGCTGACGCGCGATCCCGCGACCAACACGTGGTCGGGAAGAGCCGTGTTGGCCGAGCGTTCACTCCATGAAGAGGTCTCCGCCGAACTGCTCCCGGAGGCGATGCAGCGGATCGCTGTACTTTCGGTGGACGTAAGCGTCCCGCTGACCGAGCAGGACATCCGCTCCGGCGCGCGCGGCAGCTTCGACCTGTTTCTGTGGTTCGAGGAAGCGTATAGCGACATCAAGCTCTCGCCCGACACAGTCGCGGGCCAGTTCTCGTGGAAGCCCAAAGGGACACTGATCGTGGAGAAAATCCCGTCCGACCGGGTCGAGCTTGTGATCGAGTAGCGACCGTTGCAATAGCGGGTGAGCAAGCCTCTTGAACGCAACAACTGCGAGTCCCTGCATTCCATGACGCTCACGGTTCGGAACCGCCCTTGGCCGCTGCCGCCCTAACGGAATTGGCTACCGCAGGAGACTAGGAGTTTGTGCGCTAGCGACGGGCCAGCAGTTGGTTATGCTTCGCCACACCGTAGGTGCTACGCCACTAAACGATGCTTCGGCGTCACCTCGATCACCGGATAGAGCAATCGCGGGTCGTTGCCTGCGTATTGTCGATCGATCTGGATCGCTGGCTCGAGTCCATCTCTTTCTATGTATCGCAAAGGCTCGGAAACACCGATCCCCACAGCTACTTGGCTTGTTGTCAGTCTACTGAGAGCCTCGTGAGGTCGGTGGAGATTATACCAGGTGGCGTATGCATCAAGGTGCTTTGGATCGCCGCCGCGCTCAGCAACGGTCTCTATCACCTCTTCAGACTCGAAAACAGCTGCTCGATCTTAGCGTTAAACTACAAGTTCGGCACCGACCGCGGTCGCGTTGGATACCGCGGACTCACAGAGCGTGTCTAAACGTCTCTTGGAACTAGCCCGTCGATCGTCTCCGGCCGTTTATTGATGATTTGCTCAGGCGAATGTCTGATTCGTGCCACGACACACCATATCCCCGGATGCTTCTACTGCCACGCATTCTCGCACAGCACATGGACCAAATTCGGGGAGGGGGGCGGAGCAGATCACCACTGCATGCAGCCAAACGACCTGCGTTGCGCGACTCTTAGTACACCGTCTTGCATAGGTACACCACTACTTGTTATTCTACATAAGACCCTGTTTCATTTGTACATGTCAAGAGTGCGCGATTCAACCGCAGGTTTGAAATCTGCACCACGTGGTGTAGATTGACCCATACCACCAGCCTCATCGAAAGGGCCGGACGTGACTCACACTGACTTCAGAATTCCAGTGCTTTTGACGGTTTCCTGGTTATCTGGCGTGGCAACCGGGCAGAGCTTGGTTGGATGCACTCCACCTCTGGGGCTTGAGGATGTACACGTATGCCTCGACGAGTACGAGACTCTGAATGATCTCGTGTTTCGTTCGATCGGCGAGGTGAACTTCTATACAAGCGTCGCCTCTGGCTTCGTGCCATTCCCGCTCGGCGGGTTAGTTGATCCTCATGGCGGCACGTACGAGGATGCCGCGTTTCGTAAGCCTTACGGTGACAGGCTTGGGTACGAGGCATCCGGACTCTTCGATGTTGACGGCGACGGGTACAATGATTGGTCTACCACCTGGTACGACGCAGAGCCTGTACGAGCAACTGATGGCACAGCGCGGGTTACCGCTGATGCGTATGTCCTTCCCGTCGTTGCAGCACTCGCGGGCAGCTCGTCTTTTGCCCACACGCGGGCTGATCTTGCCGGGAGATCCACCTGGAACAAGGTTGGAATGCTCCGTGTCTTCTCGGGACGTGACAACTCGCAGATCGGATCAGAGATCTGGGGGCATGCTAACAACAGCTTGTTCCCACACGAGATCGGCCCGCTCAAGGACATCGATGGGGATGGCCGGGATGAACTCGTGATCTCCGCGAACACCACCGATGGGAACCGCGGGTCCGTAAATGTGATGTCATACACCAACCTGTACAACACGCGCGATTCGAATGGAGGCCTGACTGATACGACCGAGCGCTGGGTGTGCATCATGCGTATCACAGGGGAGACAAAGTGGTCCCAGTTCGCGTACGAACTCGAAGATGCACAGTCTGATTTCAACAACGATGGGCAACACGACATTGTTGCCAGCTCTACGTTCTGGCGAGTTGAAGGCAACAACCAGCACACCGACCGGAGTGCAACGAAGACCGGCGGCGGATGGATCTTTCTCACGCCGCCGAAGCAGGTCTTCCTGGACATCCAATCAAGTACGACGTGGCCCGCTGACCCACTCCGTGATGGCGTGAAGAAGCCACTCGAACTCATTGCAGAGCAAGACTACAACCTGTGCGTCATGCAGTTGAACAACGCGACTGGCATGCCGCTTGATCTGTACGACGATCCGAATGATCCTACAGATGATGCGCAGGCTGCGGCTGATGCCGCAGAGCGTGTGGGAAGTATCGGCGACCTCGCCGATGCGGGAGACCTCGATGACGACGGGATTACCGACTTCGCGGTGACTGGAGCGTACATTGCCGACGTAAGCGGCAATCCAGTTACTGTGGGCGCCATCTACTTCTTGCTCTCAAGCGACGGCTTTGGCTCATCCGCCTACACGCTGTATGACAAGGGCACTCGTATTATTGGAATCGGCCCGGATGGACAAGGCGTGGACAATCCGATTGAAGACCCCGCATTCCTTGGAGTTGCTGTCGATGCTTATCAGGATGCTGAAGTAGTCGTTCACGGGGATGATGTCCGTGGGTACGCCAACAACCAACGATCGTACTTTGGGGTCAACTTTGCCGGCTCTGGTTCATCAGACATGGCGCTGATCACATACAAGAACGGCAGCAACGCCCGAATCGATGTCCTTCTCGATGGACAGGCGACGCCACGGTTTGCGCCCACAGGGCCGATCGGGTCAATGGTGCCCTCAAACTATGCTCAACGCCCGTTTGCGATGTTCCACGACAATGTACTTCTCGCGCCTGACCATTCATTCACCGGCAGCTCTGTGTACGCGCCGGATGGTTCTATGGTTTCGTTGGGCAACATCACAGGCGTGGAGCTGGCCGGTAATTTCGACGGCGAAGGTGAAGCGGACTGCGAGCTGGGTATCACGACGATCAAGGGGTACAAGCTTGGGACAGGCAATCCGAACTTCTCACTGATCGCGAGCGCGAGTGTGATTGAGATTCCTGTTGCAGGCAATGACCCAACCGTCTTGCACACGATTCAACACGAAACACCCAAATATCACGCCGTGAACGATTCGCCCACGGGCATTGCTTATGGGTCGAGTGGTATGCATCGGCGCGGCCTCAAAGCTCAGGCCGCATGGGATCAAGACGGCGACGGCAAGGACGACCTTGTGCTTCACACGGCGGCAACCGCAGCGCCAATTCTCGTCGCTCCAGATCCTCTAGGCTCAACGAATCCAGTGCTCCTCTTTGATGAGGACGATGCTCAGTTTGATGGCTTTCGGCCTTACTGGGTTGAATCACAATGGGATGGCGCAGGAAGCACTCACATCCTGCTCTCGCCCGCCGATGAACCGTTCCTCATCGCGAGCCGAACGAAGATCAGTGTAAGCCCGGACCTGATCTACACATACCACATCACAGTAACAGTCGATGGAATCTCACCTGAAATCAACCCGGCCAACACCGCCCAAAGTGGCGAGACATTTACACGACAGTACAACCACAACGAACTCGTCATCGAACTCATCGACAGCTCTTCGGGCCCCGCGATCACAACAGTTGTCACGAACC
>JBCDAP010000231.1:0-4270 GCA_039185335.1 Planctomycetota bacterium
CAGAAGAAGCTTTCGACGCCGCCATTTGCCCGCACCTCGCTGTTTCAGCCTGAGCGTTTTCATGAGTTTGAGGAAACCTTCAGGGCGACAGTTGCTCAACGTCTTGAGCGTGTGCGATCGCTAATCAGCGAATCGGGTGGACCACTTGAGGTTCAACTCGAGATCGAGATCAAGGCAATCATGCTTGAAATGCTCGTGAACAATTTCTTCGGGGCAAGCGTTGCCTATGAAGACATTCGTGAACGGTATGTTCCTGCACTCGATCGGGTGATCGATCACATTGTCTTGGACACGGTGATCAACAAATTCGGCTTTCCGCTCCATCGTCTTCCGTCGGTAGTTCCCTTTGTCGAAAAGGCTCGGCGAGCCCAAGAAGAGTTCGAACACTTAACCGAAATCGTTCTTTCGGTGAGGCAGGAAGAAAAAGGTCTCTGGGGCCAGTTCAAGTCCGATGCTTCGGATGAAGCTCTGAAGAGCAACATTCGTGTTTTTCTCGCGGGTGCGTTGGAAGCAACGACTTCATACGCCAGTTGGGCGATCGCGCATCTTGCTCGCAACGCTGAAGCTCAAGACCGGTGCTACGAAGATGTACGCAGCATCCATACCTATACCCCCGACGCACTGGCGAACGCTGGATATCTTGGGCATGTACTCAACGAGACACTCCGGCTGACCCCTTCTTTGTATTTTCATCCCAGGCGAGCGACCAGGGAGACAACGATCACGACTTCCTCTGGTGAGACACTCACCGTCCCCGAAGGAACCCACATCCTTTTAGATGTTTGGCATGCCAACCGCCACGAGGATCATTGGGGCGTCTCGTTGACAGGTTACCCAGCATCAGCATTCGCCCCAGAACGCTGGGAGACCATCTCAAAGAGTGAACGCGCGAGCCGCGACATGCTGCACTTTGGCTTTGGTCACGGCCCGAGATTCTGTCCAGGAAAAAACCTCGGCCAGCTCGAGGTGGCACTTGTTGTCGGGGCTTGCGTGAAGCTTTTTCGCTTCGAAGCAGTGGGTGGCGCCCTGAGGGCGAAAGCCGGTGTCTCGACCAAGCCCGAAGATGGAACGCTTGTTCGTTTGTCTTTGCGTTCTTCAGAGGATGTTCCAGGTAGTCTCCGGCATGATCCTCCGCTAGGAACTCCGCCTCCAGACCAACAATCCGGTTGCCCCTATAGCCACTCTTAGGTTCCTTGGGAGCGAGAAGTGTTGGCGTTCTGGGGATCTGATCACGAGTCGGGAAGCAATGTTTTTGCTACAATACCCCACTAGCATGAAGCTCCGAACCGAAAAGCTCGGGATGGTGGAAGGCAGGCCCTCCTCCCATTCCCGCGATAGGAGCACAGACGCAGAGGAGCTGATGGCCGCGATCGCCGCATCACCGAGCACCCCCTTCCCGCACCGGCACCTTGTCGGCATCCATGCCCTTTCCGCTGACGAAATCAACCTCATTCTCGACACGGCAGAGGGGTATCGAACGCACATCGAATCGGGAGCCCGTCGCCTCGGCACCCTCGATGGTTCCACCGTTGTCAACCTCTTCTTCGAAAACTCGACCCGCACACGGATGAGCTTTGAAATGGCGTCCCAGCATCTCGGGGCGTACGTCGTCAATTTCGACGTTTCCACAAGCTCGATTTCCAAGGGCGAGTCGCTCCACGACACGATCGAAACGATCGAGGCGGCCGGTGCGAATGTCATCATTATCCGCCACGCTTCGGCCGGGACGGCCAAGTTCGTGGCGGAGTTTGCCAAATCTTCGATCATCAACGCGGGAGACGGGTGGCATGCTCACCCGACCCAGGCTTTGCTAGACGCGTTCACGATTCGAAGGGCGCTCGGCCGGATCGAGGGGCTCCGGGTCACGATCGTTGGCGATGTGTTGCATTCGCGTGTCGCGAGGTCGAATATTGCTTGTCTGAAGGCGCTTGGGGCAGAAGTGACGCTGTGCGGCCCGACCATGTTCGTTCCCGACGATTTCGAAAAGCTTGGGGTGAGGGTGTCGCACACGCTGCAGGATGGCATCACCGGGGCAGAAGTGGTCTACCTGTTGCGGATCCAGATGGAACGCCAACAGGCACGTCGTTTCCCGTCTTTGGGCGAGTATCGCAGGTTGTATGGCATCGATGAGCGGACGCTTCGCTGGGCTGGGGAGGACGCGTTGGTGATGCACCCGGGGCCGGTGAACCGAGGGATCGAGATATCGGATTCTGTGTTTGCGCGCGAGCGGACGGTGATCATCGACCAAGTGGCGCATGGCGTGCCGATCCGGATGGCGGTCCTGAAGCTTCTGAAGAGTGCCGAGGAAGGTGTCGGGGCGGCAGAGTTGCACGAGTCGCCGATCGCCGGGCCGAAAGACGAGACGGAGGTGGCGCGTGGGTGAATCGGTGCTCATCAAAGGGGGCACAGTCTGCGATCCGTCGCAGGGTATTCACGATCAACGCGATGTCCTGATCTTGGATGGACGCGTGGCGGAGATCGCGCCAGGCATTGATGAATCGAAGGCAGCCGGCGGTGAAGTGATTGATGCTGCCGGACTTGTTGTATCGCCGGGGTTTGTGGAGCTGCGTGCCCACTTTCGTGAGCCCGGTGGTGAGTCTGCAGAGACGATTGAGACCGGAGCGCTGGCTGCAGCGCACGGCGGGTACACGACGGTGTTGTGTGCCCCGAACACCTCGACCGTGATCGATGATCCTTCCTTGGTTCGGTTCATCACGGCCCGTGCGGCTCAGGCGTGTGGCGTGCGGATCCGCCCGGTTGCCGCGGCAACGCGTGGATTAGAGGGAACGGAGCTGACCGACTTCGCATCGCTTCTGGAATCGGGCGCCGTCGCGTTCTCGGATGCCGATCACTCGATCGCTAACGCGGCTACGCTCCGCCGGGCTCTCGAGAGCGCTGGCGATCTCGGGGCGGTAGTGATCGAGCAGTGCGAGAATCGCGAGCTGACAGGTTCCGGCGTGATGCATGAGGGAGTCGTCGCACTTCGTCTGGGATTGCACGGCATACCACGGATGAGCGAGTCAACTCAGGTGGCCCGTGACGCTGCAATCGCCCACGCCGCGGGTGGACGATTGCACATCTCTCAACTTTCTTGCGCGGATTCGGTCGAGGTCGTCCGAGATGCGAAGCGACGTGGGACACCGATTACGGCAGAGGTGTCACCGCATCATCTCACGATGATTGATGAGGCGGTTGCTGGTGCCGGCTATGGCTATAACACGTCCGCAAAGGTGCGCCCGCCTTTGCGTCAAGAATCGGACCGCAAGGCGTTGGTCGAAGGACTCGAAGATGGCACCATCGATTGCATCGCAACCTGCCACGCACCGCATACCGAGGCATCAAAGAACACGGTCTTTGATCAAGCTCCGTTCGGGATCATCGGATTGGAATCCGCGTTCCCCGTCTTGTACACACAGTTCGTCCGGTCTGGGCGATGGACGCTCGATTTCTTGATTGAGAAGCTAACAATCGCGCCCGCGCGTGTGTTGAATCTTGAGGTTGGGTCTTTGGTGACCGGGGCGCCTGGTGATGTTGTGATGCTGCGCTTGGGTCAGCCGAGCGTGTTTGACGAGTCGGCCTTGGCTTCGAAGTCAAAGAACTGCCCGTGGCTCGGTGAGACGATGATGGCGGCGATCGAACGAACGATCGTTGGTGGGCAATGTGTGTACGGTGCGCATGATGTGTTGAGCGGAGGGGTGGCATGACGAGCGCATTCGATCGGTTGCGTGCGGCGCAGCGGGCTTCGGGGTCGCTGGTTTCGGTCGGTCTTGAACCAGCGGCGAAGTACATGCCGCCGTGCTTCGAAGCCACGATTGCCGGCTACCGCGCGTTTCTCGAATCGATTGTCGAGGCGGCCGAGGGCAGTTGTGCCGCGTTTAAACTCAACGTAGCGTTCTTTGAGTCGCTCGGAACCGAAGGTTTTGAGTTGATGCACGAGGTTCGCGAGATGGTCCCTCCTACCACACTGCTCATCGCGGATGCGAAGCGAGGGGACATCTTGACGACGGCAGAGCATTACGCGCGGGCGATCTACGAAGAGCTCGGTGCGGACTCGACGACCGTGAATCCGCTGATGGGGCACGATGCTGTTGAGCCGTTCCTGGCTTATCGGGATTCGCTGACGTTCGTTCTGGCACTCACCAGCAATCCTTCAGCGAAGGATTTCTTGCTCGAGCACGATCTGTACCTGCGGATCGCGGAACAGGTCGCGGCTTGGAACGGGCGCGACGCCGTGCATTCAGGGTTGGTAGTTGGGGCGACACGCCCGGAG
>JBCDAP010000232.1:0-4269 GCA_039185335.1 Planctomycetota bacterium
ACGCGGGCGAGTTGGATGATCGTCAACTTCAAGCCTGGGCGAGCGCGGTGAATTCGCTTGTCGGACGGACACGATTAGATTTCTCGATCTCCGTGCTGATGTCGATGGTTGAAGGGGTTGAAGAGTCATCACGGAAGCGCGAATTGCTCGGGAAGATCCATGGCATGTGCCGGAGCCGCCCGGACCTCGCAGCCGAGGTTCTGCTCGAAACCGCTTCGGCCTGGCTCGAAGAGGGCAACCGAGGCAAGGCGTACGACACGCTCGTACTCGCGGCGGAATCTTCGATGACGGACGGGCCGTTCGCGATCGATGCGTTAGAAAGGGCGATCGGTTTGCTGCGAGGCGTGGACGCTCGCCAAGAAGCGTTGAAGCTTGCGAGACGGATGTGGAGCCGGAGCGAGCAGCCAACCTCGGCGATGATGTTCGCTGCTGGGAGCAACTGGTACCGAGCAGGAACCATTTACGCACGAACGCTCCGCGAAGCGGGGCGAACCTCCGAAGCAGAGGTTGTGGAGCGCCAACTCAACCCGCCCGAGCACGCCCAAGCTCCGTGAATCTCAGAACGACTCCCGGGGTGGTTCGGGCTCGGTGGTCACACGATCAAAGAAGCGGTCGTACCTCGATTGTGTCGGAAAGATGCCGGCGAGGAGAGCCAGACCGGCGACGATGGCGGCCAGCATGTACCACTCGCCCGTGAGCAGCAGGATGACGACCGCGAACAGTGTTGGGCCTTCAATGAACGCCGCGCGAATCACTGTTGCAGAGGAGTAGCTTGCAAAGATCTCCCGCTTCGCTTGCTCGATGTCTTCGAGCGCAACCGCTTTCTTTCGAGCCTGCACGGCAATCATCCTTGGAAAGAACACCAGCGCCAATGGTGAGGTGATTAGGAAGAGCCCCAGCCAGGCAAGCGGAAGGATCGTGTTCAGCTGCGATCCTGGAGCCGAAGTACCAAACTGCCCCGCAGTGATCAGATAAATTGTCACGCCCAAGAACATCACCGGTCCCGCAATGAGCGATCCGATCACAATCTGGAGTTGCGGAAGGGTGGTTGGCCCTTGTGCATTGTTCTGAGTCAACATTCTGCCTCCGTTTGTTCTAGACCTGTTCATTGCCTGACCTTATTCTTTGACTTGCTGGATCTGCGTGTCAAGATTCTTTCGAGTCAGAGTCACAAGGATTCATACGTCGGGTTTCCCCGACCTTGCAGAGAGAGTGCTATGAAAAAGTTGATATGCATCGTTGCGGTCGCGTCGACGGCCGGCGTTTCGGGTTCCGCTCAGCTTCTTAATGGGTCCTTTGAGTCGAGCGCCCTCGGCAATCCGGGGCGAATCAGCATCCTCCAGGCCGAGAACTGGGTTGCCTCGGGCGGGTTCATGCTGCTTGAACGCGGCGTCAATGGAATCTCCAACATCGCGGCGCACACCGGCGAGCAGTTCATCAGCATCGGTCACAATGCCACAACCGGCGACACACTCGCTCAGGCCTTCGCGACCGAAGCCGGCACCGCGTACACCGTTTCGTTCTTCACCAACGTCATCCAGGGTTCGGGTGACCAAGAGCTCACCGCAAGCGCCATCGAGCAGAGCACCACCAATGTGCTGGGTTCGTTTGTTGCAGAAAGCTCTGAGCGGACTGATGAGTGGGTCGAGCATACCTTCTCGTTCACCGCTGCCAGCGCAGAGACGCAGCTCCAGTTCGTGCACACGCTGGGGCATTCCGGTGCGAACCTTGTACTCGATACGGTCACGGTGACGATCATCCCGAGCCCGGCTTCGGTCGGGTGCATGCTCGCTGCAGGTGGTTTCGCGGTGAGACGCCGACGGCACTAAAGATCGGCCAACTCTTCCACACTTACAGTTCGATCAGAGCTCCCTTCGGCCCGAGGTTCATGACGCGGGTGGAACCAACGGTTTCGACCGATCCCCACGAATCGTGAACATGCCCGCAGAGGACATGTGTTGGCAGCTTTTCTTCGATGCATCGGCGGACCGCTTCGCTGCCGATGGACTGGCTGGAGCTTGAAACATCGCACGCTCCCTTCGGGGGCGAGTGAGAGATCAGCACGGCACCATTGGGGCACGTCGCGAGTAAGCTTTCGGCTTCTTCTTCGGTGAGATCTACGCTCCACGAACCGAACGGCGTCACCGGAACGGCGGCACCCAGACCGAAGAAGTGATACCCATCGATCTCGATGCCCGTCCCGTGCAGCGAGGTGACATGGGCGTGCGGATCGCAAGCTTGGGCGAGTTCCTCCGCGGATTCGCCATTGCCGTGAACCAGGAGTGTGCGCACACCAAGATCGGCGATGGCATCGATAACGGGCTGCAAGCCTTGGCGCATCGTCGCGAAATCGCCCGCTCCGACCAGGATGTCAGCATCGAAAGCACGCTCGCCGATCGCTCGAACCGCTTCGAGATCACGATGGATGTCACTGAATGCGAAGAGTTTCATGAAAGATTGATAGCAACTCGACGACCTTCAAGACCACCAACCCGAGAGAAAACCATCAGGAGCGCCGGCGCCGGGACGCTCCGGCCAGAAGGGCGAGCAGCACAAGCGATGATGGAGTCGGGATGTTGACAACGTAGTCGATCGCGTTCGGCAGGTAGATGTCGCGGAACGCCTCACGCTGCGGCAAGCCCGCCGTGTTGGTTGCGTTAAAGAGCACGGGCATGTTGGCGTAGTAGAGAAAGCCGTCGTCCAACGCATAAGAGAACGCCACCACCTCGTTCGGATCGTCGGTCGTGAGGATGGCGGTCGCGTTCACGGTGAGCAGCGACTCTCGCGTGACCGCGCCGTGGACCGAGCGGAGGGCGTTGTCGAGCGTGGTGTCGGTGATGGTGCCGAATGGACCGTCGGTGACAGGATTGGAACCGGCATCGGCTATGGGACGGTTGATCTCTTCACCTGGTGTCAGCGGCGTGAAGTTGATCGCCTCGATCGTGGGCGCACCGAGAAAATAGTTCTCCGAGACAGCTGCCGTGGTCGAGCGGTCGTGGATCATCAAGCGCCCGCCCGCACGGACGTACGCCTCAATATCATCCTGCCGCCCCGCGAACGTCGGTGAGAACGCGGTATTCGAGTCGTCCTCGAACCACAACATGTCGACCTGCGAGAAATCGAACGTCGCGAATTCGGTGATCGCCACCGCCGTGTGCCCCGCGGCCTCGATGCTCTGCACCATCAGCGCGTCATACGCGGAATCGTCGGAAGCAAAGGCAACAGTTGAGCCCTGCGCGACCGACACCGCGTTCGCAGGAGCGGCAGCAAGCGCGAGCGCACACACACCGACACAAGGGGCACCCCGTGCCAAGACGAACCAATCAAACATATCCATGATGCTTCCTTCTCTCTTCTCGCTGTGACCGGCGCGAGTGACGTGGTGCGACGGTCAGGGTGACGGTTTCTTCTTCCGAGCTGACGGACCAACACAGTTACAGTACTCGGTAGCTGGGAAGTTGCAATCCGACACCTTAAAACTGCGGCAGACTGAGATCGGGCAGTTTGGTGGCCAAAGATCGGCCGAAGTCAATCACATTCTGCGCGGTGATTGACTCGGGGCATCACTAATCATGACATACGATTGGTACGCCGTGGCACCGAGCAGAATTAAAAATCGGATCACTTGTGAAGGCACCAAGAAAAAGCCCCGAAACACCGGGGCCTTTGTTCGTTATTTTATGTTGGATTCGACTTAGCTTTCCGCCATCTTCGCGGCCTTGGCCTTCGCGTCGTCGATCGTCGAGACGTACATGAACGCGGACTCGGGCAGATCGTCGCCCTCACCGTCGCAGAGACGCTCGAAGGAGTCGATGGTGTCCTCGAGCGAGGTGTAGACGCCCGGGAAGCCCGTAAAGACCTCGGCGACGTAGAACGGCTGCGACAGGAATCGCTCGATCTTGCGGGCACGCCCGACGATGAGCTTGTCCTCTTCTGCCAGCTCGTCGACGCCGAGGATCGCGATGATGTCCTGCAGGTCCCGGTAACGCTGGAGGATCTGCTGGACCTTGCGGGAGCAGTTGTAGTGACGCTCGCCCAGGATCGCGGGGTCGAGAATACGGGAGGTGGAAGACAGGGGATCAACCGCGGGGAAGATGCCCTTCTCGGCGATCGAACGCTCGAGCACGACGAACGCATCGAGGTGAGCGAACGCGGTCGCGGGAGCGGGGTCGGTCAGGTCGTCCGCCGGCACGTAGATCGCCTGCACGGAGGTAATCGCACCCTTCGAGGTCGAGGTGATGCGTTCCTGCAACTCGCCCATCTCGGTCG
>JBCDAP010000233.1:0-4264 GCA_039185335.1 Planctomycetota bacterium
CCCGGCGATCCCTGCGGCGCTCGGCAACATCTTTCTGCCGATTATGTTGGGCGCGAAGGATGTCGCCTTCCCACGAATGAATCTGTGTTCGTGGTACATCTACCTTTTCGGCGGAGTGTTTGCGGTTTGGTCGATTCTCCAGGGCGGCGTTGAAACAGGCTGGACGTTCTACACGCCTTACTCGACGACAACAGACTGGGGGGATGTGACCGCGATGGTGCTTGGAGCCTTCATCCTGGGCTTCTCGTCCATCTTCACCGGTCTGAACTTTATCGTGACTGTTCACAAGCTCCGTGCCCCAGGGATGGGTTGGTTCGATATGCCACTCTTCGTGTGGGCGCTTTATGCCACGTCGATCATCCAGGTTCTTGCCACTCCCGTCCTTGGCATCACCCTGCTGATGATCTCCTTCGAACGCATCTTCAACATCGGCATCTTCGATCCCGCGCTCGGTGGCGATCCGGTCCTCTTCCAACACTTCTTCTGGTTCTATTCGCACCCAGCGGTGTACATCATGATTGTTCCTGCGTTCGGTGTGATCTCCGAGATCGTTTCGGTTCATGCACGCAAGCGGATCTTTGGTTACCGCGCGATCGCTTTCTCTTCGATTGCCATTGCTGCGGTCTCCTTCCTAATCTGGGGACATCACATGTTCACCGCCGAGACCCCGGCGGCGAATGTCATCTTCTCCTTCCTCACATTCCTCGTTGGTTTGCCCACCGCGGTCAAGGTCTTCAACTGGATCGCCACGTACTACAAAGCTCAGATCTCGTGGACCACGCCCCAGTGCTACGCCGCGGCGTTCCTCTTCTGCTTCACGATCGGTGGTCTCACAGGCCTGCCCCTCGCCACACTGGCGACGGACATCATGGTTCACGACACCTACTTTGTCGTTGCTCACTTTCACTATGTCATGATGGGCGGCACCGTGCTCGCCTTCGTTGGCGGTCTGCACCACTGGTGGCCCAAGTTCACCGGGCGCATGTACAACGAGTTCTGGGGCCGCATCGCCTGTCTGATCGTCTTCATCGGTTTCAACCTGACCTTCTTCACCCAATTCTTCCTTGGCACGCTGGGCATGCCCCGTCGCTACGCGACGTACGTTGAAGACTTCACACTGTTGCACCAGCTGTCCACGGCCGGCGCTTTCTTGCTCCTGCTCGGATTCCTGGTCCACGCGGCGGTATTCCTCGGCTCGATCGTCATGGGCCAGCGTGCCCCCAAGAATCCTTGGGGCGGCTTGACCCTTGAGTGGGAAGCTGATGCTCCCCCTGCTGAGCACAACTTTGAGCACGAACCTCTCGTCACACACGGTCCGTACGACTACGACACGACCATCCCGCCGCACTGGGATCCGAAGGACTGGGAGCTCCCCGATCCTGAAGAGGTCGCACGTGTTCACGGCTCGCATCACTGATGGCGTCGAACTGACAACAACACCGGAGCGAACATGACGACGCTATCACCAACAGACACGAAAGAGATCCCGGGCGTGAACGCGCCAGTCGAGCCTGTGCACGGGCATCACTGGCGCAATCTCGATGATGAGCAGGACGGTGCCAAGTTCGGCATGTGGTTGTTCCTCTCAACGGAAATCTTGCTGTTTGCTGGCTTCTTCTGTGCGTACGCCGCGTACCGCTTGTGGTATCCGGAGAACTGGCACGACGCATCTCGCTATTACCTGAACTGGAAGATCGGCGCGTTCAACACGGTTGTTCTTCTTGTGTCTTCTTTTACCGTTGTGATGGCGATCAGAGCCGCTCAGCTCAAGCAGCGTTTCGAGTTGATGCTTAATCTGACGATTACCCAGATTTGTGCGCTGACCTTCCTCTTCGTGAAGATCGTCTGGGAGTACATCCCGAAGATTAAGAAGGGAGAACTCGCGGGCGGGAACTACAACTACCTCTACGGCATGCAACCGGGCAAGAGCGGAGGCGGGCATGGAGAGGCGCATGCAGCGGAAGCCGCTGCACACGGCGCTGCGGTAGGCGGGCACGGAGCAGAAGAAGTTGCCAAAGGGCTAGGGGAGTACGCGGGCGGCCCTGAATGGGCCTCCGTCCTTCCCTCCATTCCCGAACCAGCCTTCTTCGATACCGGCTACCACGCATTTCACCCCGGCACCCACGACCATATCTTCCTCTCGATTTACTGGATTGCCACCGCAACGCACGGAATCCACGTTCTGGTCGGCGTCTTTGTCTTCACCTGGATCATGATCAAGGCATGGAAGTGGCACTACGGTCCGAAGAACGTGACCTCTCTCGAGAACGCGGGTCTGTACTGGCACGTTGTCGACGTCATCTGGATCTTCCTCTTCCCACTCATGTATCTCGTCTGAGCGACCGACACGAAACACACGGGACCAAACCATGAGCGACCAACACCACCATGACGATCACGACCACGTTCACGTCACGCCGTTCTGGCCGATGTTTGTCGTCTTCGTGCTCCTGATCATTCTGACCTTGCTGACTGTTTGGTCTTCGAACCTTCATGTCATCATCATCGGAAACACCACCCTCAAGATCTCTGGCAACGCCCACATTCTCTCGGCGCTGGTCATCGCGGTAGTAAAAGGGCTTATGGTTGCTGCATACTTCATGCACCTGAGGTACGACAAGCCGCTCAATACGGTTGTTGCAGGTTCAACGGTCTTCGCGGTCCTTCTCTTCATCGGGTTGACCCTCTTCGATGTCGCTTCACGAGACACAGTTCTTCGTAAGGAAGGTGGAGGTGCGTCTGTAGTGCATCCCCAAGGCAACCTGAATGGTGTACCGACTGACGGCGCGGGGTCGATCCATCCAGGCGGTCTTCTCACGATTTATTCGGGCGATTCGCAGAAGGACTTCAAGAAGGGCGCGAATGCGGTCTCTATCATGGAAATCGTTCGCGAAGATGCGATCGCGTCCATGGGGAACCCCGACGCGCATCACGATGAAGAGCACCATGATGATGAATCGTCTCACGCCGATCCAGCGGGCGAAACGCACACTGAAGGCGATGATCACGGTGATGGGCACTGATCTATGCCAAAGGCGGGCACATCACGCAAAGGGTTGATCGTCGGAGTTGGTGTTCTTCTGATCTCACTCCTGGGGATCGCGGTTTCTGTGCCACAGATGGCAACCAAGCTTTCTGATCGCAACGTCTCGCGAGTCATCACTTGGTTTGGCAAACCCATCCGCGCCGACTCGTTCTCGTATCGGGGCGAGTCCTTTCTACTCCGTGCTGTTCGTGAGCCAACAAAAGAAGATCTCGAAGCGGTAAACGATGAGTTGGAACGTCGCGACCTTGCTCGATCGGGATACCTTGAGATCACGTTCCGTGGACAGATCGCGCGTTTCCCTCTCTCTCCTGAGGATGATGAGCGATTGCCTAATGAGATTGCCCATGACCGGTGGTTCCGCTTGATGCCCATGGCGATGGTCAAGGGGCTCAATTCTCAGCGCGATCTTCAAGAGCGGTTCGACTCAGGCGAAGTGATGCCTCACGTGATCGCTGTTGCTCGCTACCCGGCAGAAGGCTTTCATCCTGAGAGTTGGGGCTTGGTTCGGCGGAAAGATTGGCCGTATCTCTTTGCCGAGTTTCGCCACGGCGGCCCAGCGGAGGAGTCTGTCGCGGTTTCTCGATTGACCTATGGGGAGCTTGATTCGCTCTACGCTCCTGGGCCGTATGCCGATGCTGTGGTCTTCTCGGAAGACGAGAAGCAAGCCGCAATCGCCGCGGGTGCCGATGCTGAAGATCTCCTTGTGGTCGATGAGGAGGAGTATAAGGCCGGGCGGTGGCGGCTTGGTGCGATGCATCAGGTCACGCCTGCCACGCTCATTCGTGCCAAGAGCAAGACTGTCGACGACGGCATCCGCTCGATGGGTTGGACCTGGCCAATCGCCTCGCTCTCGGTGATGGGTGTTCTGGTGGGTGTTGGGCTGATTGGGGCAAGCCGCGTTTCACGAAGCTGAATAGTTCGTGGATAACCTGTTCATAGAGCGTCTTTGTATTGATCCTCTGCGATAGTCGCTCGTGAAGGAGCTTGTGTATGTCTGATCCTGTGTCCGCAGCCGAGATGAAGCCTCTGGACGACATGGCTTTGACCCGTGTCAAACCCGAGGAGGGGGGCGAACTTGTCGATGTGATGGATGGAGATCTCCGCCGGGAGATCCGAGTCCTTGACCACGGCCTCGTCGCTCTCGTCGATACCATGCCCCGTTTGGTTCCCAAGGGCCAGACCGCGGATCAGGCGATCGTGCAAGCTGCTCGGGTTTCC
>JBCDAP010000234.1:0-4262 GCA_039185335.1 Planctomycetota bacterium
TGTTCGTATGAGTGATCAAGTAACGACGGGGTCGTCGTTGATGCCGCAGAAGAAGAATCCCGATGCGCTGGAGTTGTTGCGTGGCAAAGCCGGTCGGATTGTGGCGCAGCCGATGGCTTTGTCAGTGACGCTGAAGGGGCTGCCCCTGGCGTACAACAAGGACATGCAAGAGGATAAAGAGCCTTTGTTCGAGTCGATGGCTCAGCTCTCGATGTGTCTTCAAGTCTTGGGATTGGTGCTTGACGGCTTGGCTCTGAACAAGGATGTGGCGAAGGAAGCCGCGGAGCGTGGCTACACGAACGCGACGGACTTGGCGGATTATCTGGTCGAGAAAGGGATTGCCTTTCGGGATGCGCACGAGATTGTTGGGCGCATTGTCAACCATGCGGTTGAAGAGGGTGTTGCGATCGAGGAGCTCTCGATAGAAAAGTTGCGTGGGCTTGATGACCGGATTGGCGATGATGTCTACGGATGGTTGACGATCGAAGCGGTGCTTAGTCGGCGTGATGTATTAGGTGGGACGGCACCTGAGCGAGTCCAGCTTGCGGTTGCTGAGGCTCGGTCACGGATTGAGCACACGCAGGTGGAGACCGTTGGGACGCATTGATGTTTTCGCGTGCGGTGCCGCTCCACGCCAAACCGGAGCCGCGTGAGCGAATTGTTGGCCCTGATGGCTCGGCGTTTGTCGTACGCCCTGCGCGGGCTGAAGATGCATCGGCGATTCATGAGATCCTTGAATCTTGGGTTACCAAAGGGGTGATCTTGTCGAGAGACTTCGTGGATATCGAAGACACGATCGAGAGCTTCGCGGTGGCTTGCTCGGGTGAGGGGGAAGAAGGGCGGATCCTGGCATGCGCTGCACTGGTCGTGTATTCGTCACGCCTTGCGGAGATCCGATCGGTTGCAACAGATCAGCGTGTCCAACTCCGTGGAGCTGGCCGGAGCGTGATCGATTTTCTGACCGAATGGGCCGCACGTCTTGAGATTGAGCGAGTGTTCTTGCTGACGAAGACGGAAGAGTTTTTCTTTCGCTGCGGCTTTGTTGAGGTGGATCCGAGCATGTTGCCGGACTCTTTCTTGCTCGACTATGTACATGCCCAGGGACGGACGAGCAAAGGAAAGCACGTGATGATCCGTGACTTTGCTGCGGAGTATTAATCCCTCTAGCTGATTGGCAGGCACCTGGCTGTGTTGCAAGTGCATCTAAGGATGCACTGCGGGGCTCGCATGCGTGACAGTTGAGGGGGGTGGAAGCGGAGGGAGCGAAAACTGTGCACGGAGGGTGTTCTGGTCGTTGAGCTCTTGAGTGAGAATCGATCTTGGGAATGTGTCGATGTCGCCGTCGTGTGTGCCAACGATGATGAATTGGGTAGGGATGTACGAGCTCGAGGAAGGTTTTGGCGCATCGGGCACGACGAGAAAGGTCCAGAGATCTCCGGCGTTCCCCATGAGGAAGCCTGTCGGAAGGTCGTGGTAGGTGAACACGTAGTCGCCGAGGCGATGAGCGATCGTGTTTTGCGGGAGAGCCGCGGCAGCGTCTTTGGTTGCCTGGTCGAGTTTGTTTTGTGAAGTACTTGTGTGGCTTGCAACGAAGTCTTGAAGAGTGAGCTGGGCGACGGGGATGTTCGAGAGAGTGTGATTGGACGAGGTGGTGAGGAATGATCTTGGAGTAAGGACGGTGTATTGGGCCGCCAAGAGTTGTGAAGCATGTCCAGGCCAGGCATTGTTGTTTCCGGTGTAGGCGGCGGTGGAAAGCTCAGATGAGACCATCAATGCATCAGGTGCGATGCTATGAGCTTGTAGCATGGCTTGCGAAGATTGGATGGAGGGAAGAAAGGAGATAAAGAAAAGAGTGACAGAAATGGCAACGGCAAGAAATGGTGCGGCGAGTGCGGCAAGAGTGGCACGGATCGCATGTACTTGCTGGCCCATCGTCAGCATGATCGACATAGAGATCACAGGCCACACCCACGAGATAATGGAGGCGTACAAGCCAAAGCACGGAATGGCTATAAGTACGTTCGCAACAGAAGCGAAGCACGCAGCTTGAAACGTGAGTCCCAAACCGCCGCGGGTGTTAGCACCTGTAATAAAGAGAATGAAATGCGCGCTTAATGCCCAGATAGGAATCGCGATGAGGGTGAAGATGACTAGGATTGCGACGAGGGTGAGCGAGGTTACGACAATGCTGAGCGATCCTCCGCTGGCGAATGCCCCAAATAAGAACAGAACAAAAACAGGAACACTGAAAGTCATCGAGAAAAGCAGTGCCCAGCCTGCAGCAAAGAGAAATGGAGAGAAAGAAAAGGACTTCGTAGGAAGGTTCTTGGTGAGCCGGTGAGGAAAGAAGAGCGCGTACCAGAAGGTTTTTAGCCACGCAGAAGTGAAGCCTGCTCGTTTTCGGTTGTGCCAAGGGTGGAGCATGTGCGTGGTATGAGCTTCTGAAACTCCTTCGGCGGGCGAAAGAACCATCTCGTCTTCATGGAGCTGGCTTCCACAACCAACACACTTGAACATTCTCGGTTTGAGATGCCCGTCGTGTGTAGTGCCGTAGTATGACTGATCGCAGTGCGGGCATGCAAAGCGGACAGCATTAGGCCGAAAGTCGAAATCGGTCGGTTTGAAGTCGGAACCGCATTCTGGGCAAATCCGATCGCGGACGCTCCAGAGCGGGTAATCACAGGATTGGCAGCGCATCTCGCCTCCTCATCATTGTGCTAATCGAGTCGGGCGACGCTTGCTTTGACCTTAGGAAGAAGAAGCCAGATCGCGAGGAACACAGGGAACGCGAGCACGAAGATGTAGCCAACAAGAGTTGACATCAGGTAATAGGCATCCGAGGTAAAAAAGCTTGGTTGAGAGCTAGTCAGGTTGTTGTCCACGAGGTAGTCGCGTTGGCCTTGGGCCATTTCAAGTGTTGACCAGATTCCGATGGGGATCCGGATAAGCATGAAAATAAGGAATGCATACAGCCAGATGGTGAGGTGTTTTACCCCCGAAGCTTTGCGCCGAATAAGCAGAATAGATGCAAAGATTAGATAAGGAGAGAGGAGCAT
The DNA here is from genome assembly GCA_039185335.1 of Planctomycetota bacterium. GTDB lineage: Bacteria > Planctomycetota > Phycisphaerae > Phycisphaerales > UBA1924 > JBCDAP01. Next base: position 3,057 of record JBCDAP010000234.1, read on the forward strand.
GTCGGGAATAACAAGCACCGCGGAGAGAATGACCATGTTGCGGTACTGATCGGTGCTGAAATAGCCAACGGTGGGGTCTCCTGATGACTCCATGAGCGAGATGAATGAGTCAGACATGAAGTTCATGCCGATCATGCAGGAGTTCATTATCAGGCCGAGGATGGCCAGGATGATCGCAATGATACCGATCACAATCGGCCAAGTCGGTCTGGTATCAATTGCGACCGGAGCGGTGGTATCAGTAGGGGGGGCGAAGTTCATGTCGTCGCTGGTCATGATTGGTCTCCCGAAAGGTTACAAGGACAGCATAGCGAGAATTACGGTTTGATCGGTTCGAGAAGCGTTGGATGTTCGTTGATGTCCTCGGGGGCGATGGAGTGGTGTTCGGTGTAGGGGCCGACCTCTGTACGCCGGAGTGCAGTGAGATGGCCGCCTGCGGAGAGTGCGATTCCGAGGTCTCTCGCGATAGATCGGATGTAGGTGCCTTTGCCGCAGGTGATGTCAAGGTCGATGCGAGGGAAGTCGTACTGCGTGATCGTGATCGTGTCGATACGGACAGGGCGCGCCTCGAGCTTGTCGAGGATGGTCATTGTTGAGGTCATGCCTTCCTCGCCCTCTCGCCCACCTTCGCGGGCGAGCGCATAGGCGCGTTGGCCTTCGATGTGAACGGCAGAGTGCGCGGGCGGCTTCTGTTGGATGGTGCCGGTGAATTGGCTTGCCAGGATGGATTGGATGGCTTCCAAAGAAGGCGGAGAAGGCAGCTCGACAGATATAGGTTCAGACTCGAGGTCGTCCGTGGGCGTAAAAGCAGAGAGGTCAATGGTTGCCGTGTAGCGTTTGTGTGTTGCCTGGATGGCTTCGATGGATTTGGTCGCTCGTCCGAGGCAGAGAACGAGGATTCCAGACGCGAGCGGGTCGAGCGTGCCGGCGTGGCCGACTTTCGCCCCGCGTGTCCGTTTTCGAGCAATGCCGCAGACACGCGCCGAGGTCATACGAAGGGGCTTGTCGATGACGAGCACGCCATTGAGATCCGGCCGGTGATTTGGTCTGCCGCGGGCCATGGGACAAGAATAGGAGGCAATGCCGCGGGAAGGCTGAACCAGCCACCATGGTGGCTTCCAACAAAGTCAATGGATATAGTAAGGGCCCACTTCCGGCTTCCTGCCAACCCAGGAAACCTCACGGAGAGGTGGCTGAGTGGTTGAA
>JBCDAP010000235.1:0-4250 GCA_039185335.1 Planctomycetota bacterium
CTCGAAAACCCGAACTGCGTGGTTGTGCGCACGCTAAGCAAAGCGTACGGATGTGCTGGCTTGCGGTGCGGTTATGCGATGGGCGATAGCGGAGTGATCACAACACTCAGGGCGGCGGGCAATCCATTTTCGGTTTCAGGACCCACCGTTGAGGCCGCGAAACGACGCATCGAGTCAGGAGATCAGGACGTTCTTGCGTATTGCGAGCGGATCTGCGACGAGCGCACAAAGCTCGAGTCTATTCTGCGCGAACTCGGGTGCTCGGTGGTCGAATCACGAGCAAACTTCGTGTTCTGCCAAACGCCACGCGCTGCTTGGGTGCGTGATGCGCTGGCGGGGATGGGGATTGCGATCCGCGGATGGACAGGGCGTCCGGGGTTTGAGGAATCGTTGCGGATCACACTGCCTGGAGACGAGAAAAAATTCGCAAGATTGGAATCGGCACTCGGCGCGGCTTTGCGACCCGAAGCGATCATCTTCGATATGGATGGAGTGCTCGCAAGAGTCGATGGGTCATACCGCGCAGCGATCATTGCGACAGCCGGTTCATATGGGGTGAAGATCAACGCAGATGACATCAAGCGGGCCAAGCGTGAAGGGAATGCGAATGACGATTGGCAACTCACGCACCGGTTTGTGCGTGAAGCGGGGGTGAGCGCCACGCTCGAACAGGTGACCGAGCGATTCGAGTTGCTGTACCAGGGTGAGGATGGGGTGAACGGGTTGAAGCAGACCGAGACCCTGATTCCTCGTGTGGGTTTGATGCAGGAGATCGCAGGGAAGGTTCGCCTCGGTGTTGCCACGGGGCGGCCTAGACGAGATGCGGAGGAGTTTGTCGAACGTTTCGGATTGCAGGAGGTCTTTGAGACGTTGGTTTGTATGGAAGATACAAACAGGCACAAGCCGGACCCGGAGCCGGTGCGTGAAGCGATGAAACGGATGTACGCGTCGTCAGCGTGGTACGTAGGGGATACACGCGACGACATGACGGCGGCACGGGCGGCAGGTGTGCCCGGCGTCGCGCACGTGGCGCCGCAGGATGATGTTGATGAAGTCACGCCCGTGCTGCTGAAGGCAGGCGCGGGTCGTGTGGTGACTGATCTCGAGGCCTTGTTGGAGTTTCTGCCATGACGCTCACGGAAGCACGTTCGGCGACGATTGCACGCGCAACAAAGGAAACAGATATCTCGGGATCGGTAACGATCGACGGGACGGGTGCGTCTCAAATCGAGACCGGGATCGGATTTCTCGATCACATGCTGACGGCGTTGTCCAAGCACTCCGAGATGGACATCGTATTGCGCTGCAAAGGCGATCTGCACATCGATGATCATCACACTTCGGAGGATTGTGCGCTTGCGCTGGGCAAGGCGATCGACGAGGCGTTAGGCGACCGCGCGGGAATCACTCGTTTCGGGTCGTCGTACGCGCCGTTGGATGAGTCTCTTGCTCGTGTGGTGGTGGATTTTTCGGGTCGCGCGCACGCGACTGTTGAGCTATGCTTTACGCGTGCGATGGTCGGAACAATTGCGACAGAGAACCTGACTCACTTCTTCGAATCGCTCGCATCGGCGGCACGAATGACATTGCATGTCGATCTGATCCGGGGATCGAACGACCACCACAAAGCGGAGGCCGCGTTCAAGGCACTGGCCTTATCGCTGAAGGCTGCGGTGAAGCGCACCGGCGGTGATGTTCCCTCAACGAAGGGTGTGCTGTGAGCAGCGCGACCGTTCACATTGTGCGGACAGGCACCGCGAACATTGCATCGGTGATGGCCGGGTTGCGTCGTGCCGGGGCACGCCCTGTGTTGACGGATGATGCCGGTGTGGTGGAGTCGTCCGCACGTCTCGTGCTGCCAGGCGTTGGCGCGATGGGCGCCACAATGGGAGCGGTCCAATCGGCGGGGCTTGTTGCAGCGCTTCGGAAGCGGATCGAGCAAGATCGTCCTACGCTCGCGGTGTGCATGGGGCATCAACTGCTCGGTGTTTCGTCGGACGAATCGCCCGGTGTACCTGGGCTCGGTGTTCATGATGGCGTGGGTGTGCGTTTTTCTGAGGCGAGCGGCTTGCGGGTGCCCCAGCTGGGTTGGAACTCCGTGACGAAGCCGGAGGATGGTGCCCGTTTCCTGACCGAGTCTGGGTATGCCTACTTTGCGAACTCGTATTGCTTTCGGTCGGTGCCGAGCGATTGGATGGGCGCAACCGCGGTATACGACGGTTCCTTTGTCGCGGCGATCGAGCGTGGGAATGTTTTGACGTGCCAATTTCACCCCGAGCTGTCCGGTGCTTTCGGTGCACGCTTGATGAGACGATGGCTTGTCAACGCAGGGGTTGAGATAGCTCAAGATGCGGCGGGGGTGATGTCGTGAGTATCGATGTGCTTCCCCCTCGTGTGATTCCATGCTTGGACTTCTCGGATGGTCGTGTCGTCAAAGGCATCAAGTTCCAGAACCTCCGCGATGCGGGCGATCCGGTCGAGCTGGCACGTGCTTACGAGGCGCAAGGCGGGGACGAACTGGTGATGCTTGATGTGTCGGCGACGACCGAGGCGCGAGCGAGCGCGGTGGAGACAGTCCGCCTTGTGCGAGAGACGCTCAGTATTCCGTTGACAGTTGGCGGTGGTGTGCGCGTGGCGGACGACGCGGCAAGATTGCTCGATGCGGGCGCGGACAAGACGGGCATCAACACCGCGGCGGTTCGCAATCCCGAGGTGATCACTGAGATGGCCCAGCGGTTCGGTCGGCAGTGCGTGGTGGTAGCGATCGATGCCGCGCGGCGCGAAGATGAGCAGGATAGATGGCAGGTGGTCACGCAAGCGGGAACGAAGCGAGAAGAGATCGATGCGGTCGGATGGGCAAGAGAAGCCTGCGAACGCGGTGCGGGAGAGGTTTTGCTGACATCGTGGGATCGAGACGGCACCCGGTCGGGGTACGACCTCGATCTGCTGCGTGCGGTGTCGGAGGCGGTGACAGTGCCCGTGATCGCATCGGGTGGCGCGCACACACCCGAGCACTTGGTCGAAGCGCTGGAGGCGGGTGCAGACGCGGTCCTCGCGGCGTCGATCTTTCATGACGGTGAGCACACGGTGAAATCGGTGAAAGATGCGATGAGCCGGTTGGGGGTGAAGGTGCGAGAGGCCGAGCCTGTCGCGTGAGTGATCTGAAGAGCGAACAAGAGAGCGGTTGAACTATGTTGATTCCTTCGATTGATTTGATTGGCGGGCACGCGGTGCAGCTCGAAGGGGGTGACCCGGAGAAGCTGCGAGTCGACGGTGGAGTGCCCTGGGCGATCGCGGAACGGTTCGGCCGCGTCGGCGAAATCGCGGTGATCGATCTCGACGCAGCGATGAAGAAAGGATCGAACCGTGCGCTCATTCTCGAGCTTGCGAAGAAGTATGCGTGCCGTGTTGGTGGTGGTATCCGTGATGTGGATTCGGCTTTGGAACTGCTCGATGCAGGCGCCGAGCAGGTGATTCTCGGGACCGCGGCTCGACCCGAAATTCTGGGTGAGCTCCCACGTGAGAGTGTGAGCGCGGCTCTCGATGCGGTGAACGATGATGTTGTGGTTGAGGGATGGACAGAGAAGACCGGGCGAACCGTGATCGAACGGATGCGCGAACTCCGCGAGTATGCAGGGCACTTCTTGGTGACGTTTGTCGAGCGTGAGGGGCAGCTCAAAGGTGTCGATCTTGATCGTGTCGCGCAGCTGAAAGAAGAAGCGGGGGATTGTGCCTTGACCGTGGCCGGCGGTGTCGCGACGGCTGACGAGATCGCGGCGATCGATGCGATGAGTGTCGATGCGCAGGTCGGTATGGCCTTGTACACCGGGAAGATCGGGCTGGGCGATGCGGGCGCCTGTGTCTTCGCGGATGATGAAGTACCTACGGTATTGGTCGATCAGCACCAGCGTGTGGTCGCGTGCGATGTAGCGACGCGTGAGTATGTTTCCAGGGCGATCGAGAGCGGAACGCTCAAGGAAGATGGTGATGTCTTTGAAGCATGGAACGGTTTGGCGGTGGAGTCGGTGACAGCCGACGCGGCACGTCGATCTGCAATGATCCGCGTGCGGGTTGAAGGAGATGGGATGAGTGGCTTCACAAATCGCGTGAAGGGCGTGGCGGAGTTGGCTCGCATGCTCGGCGGGCGATACGTTGAGGCACCCGCGGGGTCATACACCCGTCGCTTGTTCGATGATCCGGAACTGTTGCGCTCGAAGCTGGCGGAGGAGGCGAACGAATTGATGGACGCC
>JBCDAP010000236.1:0-4223 GCA_039185335.1 Planctomycetota bacterium
CCTCGCTTAGGAGTTGCAACCAACACAACACCGCCACGCGATTTCGTGAGTTCCTGAATGTTCTCGATTTGGCGAGGCTGGAAGCCCAACCCCTCAACCGAGAATGTCACCCGCTTGGTTGGCTCAACCACAAGCATCATCCGCGGCCCGGCTGAGGTACCGGCGGTTGTGACACCAACGTCCATCGTTGAGGTCGGGCTCGCCCCGATCTCGAATTCGCCCTTTAGCTTTCGTCTGCGATCGTTCAGATCAAGACCCGCAGCGAGTTTGAAGAAGTCGATAATGCCCGCCGCCTGATCCGCCGGGATCTGTGCGATCGGACGGCGGATGCCATCGACCGTGATCACGGCCGCGTAAGTCTCCTTCTTCCCGCCGGCAGGGGCAAGCTCGAGCTCGTACCCGCGAGCCTCCGCCATTTGCTGGTACAGATCCTCTGCCGCAACGCGGATGACAAACTCGGGCGACTCTGGATCCTCGGGCGGAGCCATCACACCCTCTTTGCCGCGAACAGTCAGGGTGATTCCCTTGACACGCTTGCCCTGCTCTTTCTTGGTGCCCGTGCCTTTTGCCTTCGGAGACGTCAGGGCTTTCATCACCGTCGCAGGTGTCCACACCGCCTCTTCAGGAACATTCTCGTGCTTGTTGCGCATCACCGCGTAGAACAGCAGATCGCCGATGAGAAGCACACACACAATCGGAAGTGTTGCGAAGATCTCGAGCGGCAAGACAACAAACACCGCAACGGCCAAAGCGCCAACGACAACATGGCCGACGTTCCAAAGCTCGCGTTTGAAGTACCAGCGAGGCGCATCCTTGTCGTACACCTTGGAGATGACCCATGCCCATGGGAGGAACGGCAGCACAAAGAGAATCGCCTTCCACCACGACAAATAGGGCATCGCTTCCGCAAGCGTGACCAACCCCATCGTTGTCACCAGTTCTGACATGATCGCTTGTTCCCGTAGAAGCTCGATTCAATCAGCCGCCGACGCGGCACAAGCCAACACCTTAGCCAATACCCTTCAAACGCATCCGCAGCTCGTCCGCATTGGGAGTGGCATCGAGCGCCGTCCGCATGTGGATGTACTCGGTCTCGACAAGATTCACCAGGCAGGCGTTGAAGTCCAGCATGCCGATCTCCTCGGCCTCCTTGCTCCGGATGATGTCACGGATCTCGCCTTCGCGCCCTTCCAGGATGTACTTCCGCACCGGGGCGGTGTTGATCAGGATCTCGGTCGCCGGGATGCGTGCGATGTTCTCGTGCAGCGTGGGCAGCAACTTCTGGTACACGATCGCCCGCATCTGGTACGCCAGAATCTTGCGTACCTGCTCACGCTCATCGGGCGGGAACAGGTCGTAAATGCGGCCGAACGTCTCGGTGGCTGACGAGGCGTGGATCGTTCCGAAAACCAAGTGACCCGTTTCGGCGGCGTGCAACGCTGCTTCGAATGTCTCGGCGTCACGCATCTCGCCGATCAACACCACATCGGGGTTTTCACGAACGAGTGCACGAAGCGCAATCTTGAAGTCCAAACAATCGATCCCGATCTCACGCTGGTTGATGGTCGCCTTTTTGTCCGAGAAGATGTACTCGATTGGGTCCTCGATCGTGACAATGTGGACCGGCTTTCGCTCGTTAATGTAGTCAAGCATCGACGCAATCGTGGTCGATTTTCCTGAACCGGTCACACCCGCAAGCAGCACGATCCCTTGGGGCTGCATCGCCACCTCGGCCATCACGGGCGGCAGGTACAACTCTTCAAACTTTTTGATGTTGCTTGTGATCAGACGAGCAGCGACCGAGAGCTTGCCTCGGGCGTGGAACAGGTTCACACGGAAACGGTTGTCCTCGTCGTAGTCATACGCAAAGTCGACCGAACCGAACTTGTGCAGATCCTCCTGCTGCTCCTTGGACAGGATATGATCTGCGATCGACACGAACTCTTCGAGTTCGACCGCCGACGTATCAAGGGGCTTGAGCGCCCCGCGGAGGCGGATCTTCGGGACTGTGCCGGTTTTCATGATCAGATCGGACGCGCCGAATTTGATACACGCCTGCAGGAACTTGCCGAACCTTGTGGCGTGGGGATCATGCTCATGATCGGGGTCGAGGGTGACGTGACCGCTCGGCGTCGGGTTGTCATGCACAGTCGTCATGCGTCTCTCGCATCCTTATAGGAAGTGCTTGGCGTCTGATCGGGGCGGACCGCCCACACCAACTCTGGCCTGCGGACGGGGGGGAAGTACTACTTTAGCATCACCCCCTGCTCGGCGACACCAAACAAGACATATATACGGAATTTATTAGGGTCAAACCAGGAACTGACCCGAAAGTGGCCCGTGGATCAGGCCGATCTAAATGATGTGTCCATCGCGTTCTCTCCATTCGCAGGCTTTCTGGCGCCGCAGCCGCTCCGCACGGAGTCCGCGCGCCCAGGCCAGACACAAACCTCCTCTTCGACCGCCGACACACAATCAACTCCCGCTGCTCGCGGAGTAGACCAGGTCTTCTTGAGCCCGCAGGCGCAAGCCTCTTCCAAGCCGCGATCTGCTGCCGATCCAAAGAAGCCTTCTTCCTCAGACCTCGATACCAAGTCCAAGGGTTCGGCCGAAGAGCTTACCGACGAAGAGAAACAGCAAGTCGAGGAATTGAAGGCACGAGATGCGGAGGTTCGTGCGCACGAACAGGCCCATGTTGCTGCTGCCGGTTCGCTGCATCGCGGCGGGCCGACTTACTCTTACCAGACCGGGCCTGACGGCAAGAAGTATGCCGTGGGAGGTTCGGTCCAAATCGACTCTTCACCAGGGAAGACTCCTGAAGAGACACTGATGAAAGCACAGCGGATTCGTGCCGCGGCGCTTGCACCGGCCGAGCCATCTTCCACCGATCGTTCGGTCGCGGCGAAGGCGACACGAATGGAAGCTGAGGCCAAACGCGAGATCGCCGAGAAGCAAGAAGCTGATCAAGAAGACAGCACGGAGACCGCAAGCACCGGTCCTGTGCGCACAAACAATGCCAATGAAGCGCCTGTCGCGGCACTGGCGATCGATACTTACGCTTGATCACCCGGTGATGTGCCAGACGCTCGTCGTCCACGTGCCGAACTGACGCGGCCCTATGCCCGTAAGATCGATGCGGCGGTATTGCGACAAACGCTCGCGGAGAGGGTCGTACCGCTCCCGTTCAGCGTTATCGAGAACCAGGTAACCACCCCGCTTGATTTTGCTGATCGATCGTTCAGCGCAAGCCACGCGAGCTCGCCCGTCAACGAACACAAGATCGAATGAGGCATCATCGTAGGAATCAATCGCGGAGGCGTACGCCTCGAAGCTTTGGTCCTCGTAACCCTTCTTCAGTGAGCGGAACGCACCGAACTCGCCGTAGGGTTTCGCGGGTTGACCGTTGAGTGGCTTGGGCTCTGCAAGGATGTAATCGCAGTTCGAGACCCCCCGCTCCTTCAATTCATCTGTCAGCTTTGAATGCCATCCCGCGTGGTGTTCTACCGCAACCACATGAGCTACGCGTTTTGCCCAGTACAGGGTTGAAGCCCCCGAACCAAACTCCGCAACACGGAACTCTGGTGTGATGACCCGCTCGAGCCACTCAATGGCGGTAAACGTGATCCAGGGCTCATCGGCATCAAGGAGATTCAGGAAGTCAGGCAGTGAGGCGAGCCAGCGCCCGATGTGTGCCACAGTGCGTCCATCCACCACGCTCACACGAGGCATCTGCGGTGCCGCGATTGTTGGTACACATGGAGGATTCTGAACAGCCTGTGTCATGCGGACACCATACCGAAGAGTTGATCTTTGATCGACACCTTTGTGCACACAACCTGGTTGGGGATTCAGAACTCCGCATTCCGCGGCGTGCGCGGGAACGGGATCACATCCCGAACATTCGCCATCCCGGTCACGAACATGATCAGACGCTCGAAACCCAGCCCGAAGCCGGCGTGCGGCACCGTCCCGTATTTGCGCAGATCGCGGTACCACCAGTAATCATCAACTTCGAGCCCGTTCTCCTTGAGACGAGCATCGAGCACATCGAGACGTTCTTCACGCTGAGCACCGCCGATGATCTCCCCGATTTTCGGCACGAGAACATCCATCGCAGCGACGGTCTTCTGATCATCGTTGAGACGCATGTAGAAGGCTTTGATGTCCTTTGGATAGTCCGTGAGCACGACAGGCAGCTTGAAGTGCTCCTCAGTGAGGTAACG
>JBCDAP010000237.1:0-4220 GCA_039185335.1 Planctomycetota bacterium
CATCCATCCAACAACGCCTGCAATGCCTTATCCGCGACGTACGCATCGAGCGCCTCGTTAAGCACCCGCACATGCAATCTCGCTCCGTACTCTCCGTCGCGTCGCACGTACTCTTCAAAGACTTCATCGTCGAACGCGACCTTGAAGTCAACATCAAGATGCTCCATCCCCTTCGCACGATCGCCCTCCGCATCCAGAACCCGCTCCACTGCTGCCAACCGAATCACCTCAAACGGATCCTCCCACGACGCCCCCGCCTCTTCTGTCCACCAGAGCGCTTCGAGATCTTCGAGCCAGAACCCGTCCGCCTCGGTCGCCAGAGGACCGCGGAGTTGTCGGTATTCTTCAACGAAGTCTCGCTCAGGCAGCAATGCCGTCTGCGTCACCCGCTGCAACCAGGGCATCAGGATCAGGCTCACGCCCCCCAAAGCCAACAGCATCCCAACGAGCAACCAGTGCCGCTTCTTTACGCGGTTCGCCATACTTCCTCCTTCCGAATTCTGAGCAACTGCTTTCGAATCGCCCGCTACTGCTCGCTCGGGTTCGTGATGTCACGCACGCCCGCGGGCGCGTCGGGTTTTTCTTTCCAGTCTTCCGCTCCCTGCGGGATCGGGATCCCTGAAGGCGCTGTCTTGCGATACCCAAGCAACCGAACAACCTCAAGCACATCCGTCCAGTTCGGGAACGCCTTCTGATTCGCTCGCTTGAATTCATCGATCGCCAGCAGGAACAGGAACTGCTCCTTGGTCATCTCGCCCTCTTCAGCGGACTTGGTGAAATCGGAACGCCGACGCCCCGGACCACGCCGGCGATCGAGCGTGGTGTCCTCGTTCGGGTCATCCTCTTCACCGGACAGCTTCTGAAGCGTCTCGCCGATTTTCCGACGATCGAACCCCATCCGACGGTCGACCACCGAATCCTCGAGTGGATCCTTGGCATCACTCTGCCCAGTGTCTTCAGCGTCGGCCATCGGCTGTCCTCTTCCAGCGCCGTGCGCCGGTTTGCTCCGCGACCAACAACTCAGTCGTCGTCGCCTAAAAAATAATCATCCGCGTCTTCGTCATCACCCTCGTCGTCGTCGTCGAGGAAATCATCGTCATCATCATCCTCATCGTCGTCATCCCAGTCAAAGCTATCGTCGTCGTCGTCAGTGTCCCCGTACTCCTCATCCGCAAAGTCATCGTCATCATCACTCAACGACATCGCTGGTGCAACGGTTGGCAGCATCTCCAACACATTCTCACCGAATTCCACTCCGTTCTGGAACCCGTCTGCCTCGGTCTCAATGGTTTCAAGAATCAACGTCATCTGGGGCGGCCTCTGCTCACGAAAAAACAATCTCTCTTGCCAACGGCACTGACGAGTGCGGACTCTAAACAACCAGATCCGCAACCGGCAAGCCGGCACTTGTCGGTAAGCTAGCTCGTCATCACCGTCAGTCAATCCGCCCATCGGCAAAACTCCAGAACACCCTCCCCTTTTCTTCTCTCTTCCTCACGAACCGGCTCGCTTTCCATGCCCCACAAACCGCCCAACGAGGAACAACCCCAGCCGACACCCGCGCCAAAACACCAGGGTTCCCCTGTCTCAGCCACCCTTCTGCCTGCCACAGCTGCCCTGGTGGCCTTCCTTATCCCGGGTTTGGGCTACCTCCTCTTCAACGATCGACCACGCACACTCCGAGTAGCGCTCCCGATCCACGCCCTCATCATCCTCGGCCTCTTCATCGGCGGTGTCTCTGTGGTGGACTCCAAACGCGAACGATGGTGGTTCATCCTCCAAGCGCCCGCCGGAGCTCCGGTCTTCCTCGTCAATACGATCCATCAGCACGTCCTCAAGGGCACCGATTTTGGCAGAAGCCGTCTCCCGCGCCGAAACGAGAAGATCAACACAGACCACGAAGACGAGCGCATCATCGAGTGGGTTGGCGACCAGAACGCCGCGGGACGCCTCCAGGGCGTTGATGCCTTCGCCAAGCCCCGTGAGATCGGCTCTCTGTGCATCGCGATCGCTGGCATGCTGAACGCCATCGTGATCGTAGACTGCCTATCAGGTGGGAAGAATCGGAGTCTTGCACGCCGACGTCGGTCGCTGAGAGAGGGGGTTTCTGGATGATGATCTCCGCCTTGTGGACTCTGGATTTGATCACCACGGGTCTCGCCTGGATCCCTTTCCTTGAACCGATGCCTTTGATCGCCCGCTTCTGGTTTGCCACGCTGCCGATCATCGTTTTTCTGACCGCGGCCGCCTACAAGGGCGTCCAAATGCACAACTTCGAACGCTACATCTGGAAAACCCTTGCCATGACTATCCAGATTTGTGCATTGCTGATGCTCCTCGCCCTGCTCATTACCATCGCGTTCGCTCTGCTTTGGTGATCGCAGCTCGCAATCTTCAACTTTGGGCCCGAATGCGTAATCGCTGAGTCTCAACGCGCACCTCCGTATCCATTCCAATACAGCTTGGTTTGCTCGCGGTAGGGATGATCCAGGTTGAGCACGAGGTACCGCAAGGCATCAGCCGCGTGATCATGGCCATCTTTGACCGGCTGCACCGACCGCGCATCCCCTTCCGCGTACGCGTATCCCTCCAATGAGCGGATCAGCTCGGAGCACGACGGGTCAACAAACAGCATCACCTCTTTCGTCGCGGAATACAGACGACGGCGTACCGCACGGAGACCGAACTCGAGCTCCGCACGTCGCGACTGGACTACGAAACCGCTCTGGCGCAGAAAAGTGATGTTCGAATACCCCGTTTGTTCCGAGCGTTGATGTCCTGCGGGATCAACGCCGACCCAGGACACTCGTCTTGGAAAACCCCTGAGTTTGTCAACAAACACGTTGAGGGTTGTCTCCCTTGCGACATGCTCCTCGTGGATTCTGATCACACCTCCCTCATCAACGCTCGCGACGAGGAGCACCATCGGGCTCCGGAACCCGAAGTCCATGCCGCAGATGATCCTGGCGTCCGATTTTCCGTCGGGCATAGGACACGCAACGACATGTATCTCGCGGTTGAACTCGGGGTAGACAGCGCCACGCCGAGCCGGTCTCTCGCACAGCATCTCGCTCCGCCATCCCTCTTCGTCGCTCCGCTTCTTCATCGCGATGGCATCATCGATCGCGACATGTCCCCCATCATCACGCTTCGCTCGCCCCGCACACTCGGGCAGCAACTCGCACGCCTCGCAATCCCGATCGGTGCGGCATCGCTCAAGAACATCGAGCACCTACCAACGAAATGACTTCCTTCCTTCCAACTGTGCGTTCGGGACGAGCCTGGACATCATCCCGCCCGCCAAGTGCCATGTCGACAACGCCTCGATCCGACCGCGCACCAGCACATCGCCGCACTTGGCCGATCGTGTTGTCAATGTCGCGGCTCGCCAAACATCCGGGTCGAACAGATCGACCTCATCGCACCGCAGGATGTTCGGACGAACTCCGCGGACCGAGGTTTGCGAAGCGGCCAGGAGCGCGACCCGCGATCCGTTCACCAATTGCAACTTCCGTTCTGTGATCCGACCATCAACCAATGGCGCCAGATCGTCCTGATCGAACACATCGCGCAGGTGTTCGTACATCCGTGAAGCTTGCTCGAGCGAACCGCCCAGCACGCGCACTTCGACGCCGGGCTTGAAGATCAGATCCAAAGCGGTTGCGATCGCGGAATAAAATGTTTTTCCAGAACCTCGCGAGGCCCAGACGACGCAATCACCCGTGGTTTGGTTTTCTTCCTCCGGGCCCTCTTCGTCTCGCATTCCTGGTTCAAAGAATGCGTGAACGAGGTAATCGAACGGCGATGAGGCTCCTTCAGTGATCGCGGTTCGGGGCACATCAATCGCGAACACTTCGCCCAGAAACGCGTGCAGTCTGTCCGGTGTTCTTGGAATCGCCCAAGGGACAATCTGGTTCAAGGTTCCGCTCATTTCTCGTCTCCCTCGACACCGACTGCACGAAGCAAAGCTCTGACGCGATCACCTTTCTTCGTCATCCGCGAGACGCCAAGCGCCCGCAGAATCATCCCGCGTTCGTGCTTTGTCACGAAGAACGTCAAGGGGTGCATCATTGTGTCTTCATTTACTTTGACCGTTGGTTTTCTAAGATGGAACTGTTCATTTTTAATCACAACAACCTCCTATCAATCAAATCAAAACCAGAGCCATGAATCGAGTGCTGGCTCTGCATCAACCTGCCCAATCGCTTTCTTTATGCGCC
>JBCDAP010000238.1:0-4217 GCA_039185335.1 Planctomycetota bacterium
CACTCGGCGATCTCTCGACGGGATGCCTGCCATCCTGGGACGAGTCCAGCAAGCACGCCGATGAGAGAACAGATGGCGAGGCCGGTCGTAAGAAGGGCAGCATCGGCAACAACAGGGATACTCGTTCCTTCAACAGACAGTGCGAAATGACCTAATTTGGCAACTACAAGAGCGACAGTGGCGCCCAACAATCCACCCGTAACAGAAAGAAGAACGCCTTCGGCAATGACTATTGAACCAACAAGGAGTCCTGAGAATCCGAGTGTCTGCAGTACGGCGTGCTCGGAGATGCGGCTTTGGACACTAAGAATAATCGTGTTTGCAACAAGCGCGAGAACTGCAGCGAGGCAGCCAAGCCCAAGCCAACGTGCAAAAGCAACCAGCTCAATAATGTCGTCCGCGACGCGGCCTATGAATGCTTTTTCTGAGAACGTAGCAGTGGGTTCTTGAGCAGATTTGAACAACTCGTCGATATCCTGGGCAACCTCGTCCAGCATCGAAGCGTCTTCGACTTTGACATTGAATTGGGTAACAATACCAAGCTGATCCCGGCCGGCGAGTTGAACAAACTCGAGAGCGGTGTAGGCAACGTTGTAATCTTGGGGGTTATCAGAACGGACGATGCCAGCGACATAAGCCGTGATTCCGGCAGCATCAAACCGCATCCCAGGAACGAGTGCGCGTCTTTTAGCAAGAGTTTCGCCAAGCAATGCCGCATCAGTTCGACTTTTCCAGTCCTCGATAGATCCTGCGATAACCTCGAACTTAGCACCAGGGCCTTCCATGAACTCTTTCTTCGGCACCCCTCGGAAGGTAACGACGTCCAGGCTTGTTCGGCAGTTTGAGACCACAACCTTTATCGGTGTCGCGCTGAGAACACCTTCGATTCCTTCGATACGTCTCTGGTAATCTTGGGGGAGTTGGCTTGTCGCCGGGCAGTAGCGGTCTTCGCGATACACAACAAGTGTTGTGTCATTTGCGGTGGCTGTTGTAGCTTCTGTCACGCCACGGTTCATGGCCTGGACTGTTGTAAACAAGAACATGGCGATAGCGATCCCAGCAATGGTCAACGCCGAGCGGATGCGATGGCGCGTGATCTGCTTGAGCACATATGGAATGTATGTGAGTGATTTCATGGCCATGCCTTTTCTGTTGCAGATAGCGTGGCGATCTCTTTGGCAAGCTTCCCCTTATCGAGATGAAGTGTGCGGTTGGCATACTCGGTCGTCCCCGGGTCATGCGTAACCATGATGATGGTCTTCCCGAGCTCGCTGTTGAGTTCTTGCAGAAGGGTCATGACCGCGTGAGCTGAGGATTTGTCGAGGTCTCCTGTCGGCTCATCGGCAACGATGATTGCGGGATCCGTCACAATGGCACGTGCGATTGCTACGCGTTGTTCTTGTCCGCCAGAGAGTTGGCGGGGGAAGTGGTCGTGACGATCGGCGATCCCGACTCGATCAAGGGCGGACATGATCCTGTTGTGGCGTTCTTTCTTCGTCAGCTTGTGGAGGAGAAGGGGCAGTTCAACGTTCTCGTAAGCGGTCAGAACGGGAACAAGATTATAAAGCTGGAACACGTAGCCAACGTTCGTAGAACGCCAGTTGGCGAGCTTGTTGCGCGAAAGCGTAGCGAGATCGGTGCCGTCGATAATCAATGATCCCTGAGTCGGTCTGTCAATACCTGCGATGAGGTTGAGGAGCGTGGTTTTTCCTGATCCGCTCGGCCCCATCAGTGCCAAAAAATCTCTTTGTGGAACATTAAGGCTGAGCTGATCGAGCGGTCGGATAACGTTGTCGCCCTTGGTGTACTCTCGCGTGAGTTGTTTGCATTCGATCAAGGTCATGATTCCTCCCCATGGTGCGTGGGAAGAACAATGACAACCTCGCCCTCGTACGCATCGCCAGTATCCAGTGCAATCAGCGCGCCGGGTTGGAGATCAGAAGAGATCGTGACCCACTCATCTGACGGACTAATTAGGGATACCGCCCGAGCATGAAGGACGCCCCTTCCGTTTCTCCGGTTAACAATCGTCCAAACGAATGAACCATTGTCATTTTGCACAATCGATTCTTCTGGGATGAGGATGCGAGCGAGGGAATGAGATTTTGGATTCGTTGCTGAAGATGCGCTTCCGGCTGGAAGAAACTTTATCCGCGTCAGCATCTCGGGGCGCAGAATCGGCTTGGGATCGATGACCTGCACCTTCACCTCGAGCGTGTTCTTCTGCAGATCGGCCTCGTGTGTCGTTCGAAGCACCCGCCCCTTGAATGTTTGGTCAGGCAGCACCTCAACAACAACCTCGCACTCTTGGCCAACGAACACATGGGCGGCATCCGCGAGCGGCACATCAACGCGGACCTGCAGGCGGGATGGATCATAAAGATGGACGATGTGTGCGGAGTGCGGTGAGTCCATCATCCGGATGGCCTTATCGCCAGGGAGTTTCAAACGCCGTTGGACATATCCAGCGATCGGTGCCCTGATCGTCATCCGGTCGAGTTCGAGTTCGGCTTTGTCTCGCTCGGCGATCGCGCGGGCAACTTGGGACTCAGCAAGTGCAACCGAGGCTCGGGCTGAGTCAAGGCGCCTGCGGTCTTCGATCCGCAAGGCAAGGTCACGTTCTGCGGCACGCAGATCAGCATGCAGTCGGGCGACACGCGCTTCGAGCAACGGTTGACGAGCCTTGGTTGCTTCTACCTCGGCTCGTTGAGTAGCAACACGCTGTTTGGCCACAATCACCTCGAATTCGGTAGTGGCACCGCCTTCTGCGGATTTCTCTGTCCGCTTAAGTTCTTCTTCAAGGCGAACCAGCGTAGCCTGGACGCCATCGATAATCGCGGGAAGCTGTGCGAGTTCAGCCTCACGCTCTGCATACGCAGCACGACCGGACTCAACCGCTCGCTCCAGGTCTACTGGGTCATTCCAGGCAGACTCTGCTGCAGCAAGCTCGGCTTGAGCGAGCGAAAGTTCAGCTCTGGCGTTGGCGACGGTTGCTTCCGATTCTCGGAGACGAATCTCTGAATCTTCAGCGACCAACCGAGCAACCACCTGCCCTTTTTCAACATAGTCACCCTCAAGAACTTCGATGCTTTCGACGACACCGTCTGTGAGAGCAGTGCATGCTGTGAAGAACGGCTCGGCTTCCAGCCAACCGGCAGCTTGCACGACAGTGGTGCTTCGAGTCGACGCGTTGTT
Source organism: Planctomycetota bacterium (assembly GCA_039185335.1). GTDB lineage: Bacteria > Planctomycetota > Phycisphaerae > Phycisphaerales > UBA1924 > JBCDAP01. The sequence continues at coordinate 3,196 of JBCDAP010000238.1, forward strand.
CGAGACATCGATGGTGACATCTAAGCTTCGGTCGAACACCGCCTGTTCGGCTCGCACTTCGCGAGCTGGGCGGAGTACCGGCCAAGCGCTCCAGGCGATAAGGACTAAAGTAACAACGCCAACGACGAAAGGGACGACAATGGCGGCTTTCTTTAGGCGCGGAGGACGCCTCAAAATATCTTGTGCTTGATCTTCAGATAAAACCATGAAAGCGGATCTCCGAAAGCATTCGCGATCTAAAAATCAGGTGCGATACGCGCGCACCTCTCATCTCAGGATGAGATCGCAGCTTTCGGAGGACGCTCTATGCCCTGCTGAGCGGGGTTGGGAGGACAGCTCTGTTCCAGGCGTCCGTGCTCGGTTGTCAGCGAGGCATCGGTGAAGCTCAGAAGAAGGCTTGTGGCTACAGCAGGAGTCTTCACGATGTTCTTGCAGCAAGAAAGGGGGCACTTGCAATCACGGCAAGGCTTATCGCCTGGCTTCTCTCGTCCATCGGGTGTGCTTTCCGAAGTTTCGAGATCATTCTTGCTGCAGCAGCCGGCAGCGAGATCTTCACTCGCTTGATCCGCTGCGAGAGAATTGGAAGTACCGCAAGCGATAGAGCAACCGTCACATCCATCTGGAAGCAAATAGGCTGCCGGCATCAATGCGATGGCCGCAGCAAGCAGGATGAGCCACAAGGTCTTCACTTCTCAAGTATACCCACGCCATTGACGTAAGTTTCTGTTTTAGATTGCGAGCAAAAAGGTTAGGTGAGGGTTGAAAATGAGATCACATTCTCGGATAAAAACACGCTAGACATGCCAAGGGCCGCGAATCGCGAGTGTGAGCCCGTCTTGCTGGATGTTCACAAAGAGAGTTGAACCATCAGGGCTGAATGCTGCACCTGCGAGTTCGCTCCTGCTGAGGCGGTTCGCTGCGACTCGATAGCATTCTCCATCTGGTGAGACTCCGATGAGGCAGTCCTCACGTTTCCCGCCGTCTTCACACACGATGAGGTGGCCATTTGGAGCAACGGTCAC
>JBCDAP010000239.1:0-4211 GCA_039185335.1 Planctomycetota bacterium
TGAGGGTTCGAGTCCCTCCTCCGGTATTGATTCTTTTTTTATTCGGGATGGCAGCAAGGCCGTCCTCCCCCACTTTCTCGCCTGAATGAGGAGCAGACCCATGGCCGATACCGAAACCGCCGCCCAGACCCAGCAGCAGATCCAGGTCCGCGTGGACACTTCCAAGATGCAGACCTCGTACGCGAACACGATCCGCAGCTCGACGACTGCCGACGAGCTCGTGCTCGACTTCGGCATCAACATTCCCCAGCAAGGCCCCGAAGGCCAGCCAGTGATGGTCTTCGACGTGCACTCACGGACAGTGATGAGCTGGCCCTCCGCCAAGCGTTTGCTCGGCAGCCTGCACCAGGCGGTGTCCGCCTACGAAGCCCGCTTCGGCGAAATCGACCTGAACCCGAAGCAGCCGATCCAGCAGGGCTGAAGGCTCTGGGCTCGACTCAACTTCTTGGAACCCGCGATCATCGGTCGCGGGTTTTTTCGTGCGCCCTACTGATCGATCAAAGCGATGACGTTCTCGATGATGCCGATATGCGAGTAAGCCTGCGGGTGGTTCCCGAGCGTGAGGCCGACGTCAGGATCGTACTGTTCGGGAAGAAGACCGGTTTGACCAGCTAATGCCTTGAGTTCGTTGAAAAGCTTCACGGCGTCATCGCGACGTCCGACCCTGAGGTATGACTCGATCAACCAACTCGAGCAGATCATGAAGCCGCCCTCCTTGCCGGGCAGGCCGTCATCTCCTTTGTAACGGTAGACGATGGGCCCTTCTTTGAGTTCATCTTCGATGGCCCGAACGGTCGCCTCGAAACGCTTGTCATCGCATGGCACAAGCCCAGAGAGCCCGATCCAGAGCACCGCAGCGTCGAGATCACTGCCGTCGTAAGCCGCAGTGAAAGACTTCTGGTCTTCTTTCCAAGCATTGCTGAGGATGTCGTTCGCGATCTCATCGCGGAGAGCTTCCCAGTCGGGACGCTGGCGGTCGAGGAAACGCTCGGAGATCTTGATTCCGCGGTCGACAGTCACCCAGCACATGACTTTGGAGTGGACGTGGTGGCGTCGCGGGCCTCTGATCTCCCAGATGCCGTGATCGGGCTCGGCCCATCGCTCACGCACCGCGTTGACCATGTCCTCTGTAAGACGCCAGTGGAGTGTCGAGAGCGGAGCCTCTCGCTCGAGGAGCGTGTGGATGAGATCGGTAACAGGGCCGAAGACGTCGAGCTGGACCTGGTGGGAAGCCGCGTTGCCAACACGGACGGGGCGAGCACCCCCATACCCAGCGAGTTCGGTGATCTCGGCTTCGGCGCCGACCTCGTGGCCTGTAAGCGTATAGAGAGGCATTAAACGTTCTGGAGCAGCGGCACGGTCGACTACCGCGAGCGTCCAATCAAGGAAAGCCATCGCTTCGTCATTCGAACCCAGCTTGGCGAGGGATGCAGCAGCCATCGCACCATCGCGGAGCCAGCAATAACGATAGTCCCAGTTACGGATGCCGCCGAATGACTCTGGGAGAGAAGTGGTTGCCGCGGCGGCGATACCTCCGGTCGGTCCGTAGCAGAGTGCCTTGAGCGTAAGCGCGGAACGCATCACGAGATCGCGTTCGAGATCCGGGAGATCGAGCCGATCGGCCCAAGATTGCCAATAGGTTTTGGTCATCCGGTAGCGTTCGCCGAATGTGGTGCTGTTGCGTTCGCGGAGTGTCCCTGTCCCGTAGCGGAACTCGATGCGAACGGGTTCCCCGGTGAGTTCGAGTGTGCCGATGGCGGTGTGATGGATGCCTTCTTCGCAGATTTCCCAGTTGACTCCTGGAGCGCGGAGAACAATCGGGTCGAGCGTGTCTTCGATCTCAAGCCCGTCTTCACGGATCTGGAGGCGTGTGGCTCGTCGACCGAAGTCAAGGCGTGGAGCGAACTCGATACGAACAGCGCCGTTCCCATTGAGGATGCGGAGGAGATCGGTGCGCCCGGCGCGCTGATTCGGGCGGCCGTCTGAGCAATCGAGGAAGTCTGTGACAGAAACAGACCCCCAATCCGTTCGCAAGACGAGTGTGTCTTCTTCGTAGTGCTGGGTTGGGGTTCCGTTGCTTTCGGCCGGATAGATAGAAAAGTGGCCTGCTGCAGGCCCGCCGAGCAGATCGGCGAAGATTGCGGGCGAGTCAACACGCGGAGTGCAGAGCCATGTCACGCGTGCTTCTGGGGTCAGAAGTGCAAAGGACCGCGCATCGGAAAGGAAGGCGTGCTGCTCGACGGGGACCGCGTCGCCTCCTGCCAGCCAGGCCGCTCGTTGCTCGCAGAGTCTCGCGAGAACACGGGCAACCTCTTCCGGATCAGCAACACGGTACGTGGCGAGCGAATCACCCGATCCGACCTTGATCGTCACGTCAGGCCCGCCCATTCGCGCAAAGGCATCCTCGTCGGTCACGTCGTCCCCGAGGTACATGACAGCCGTCGCTCCGACGCGGTGACGCAATGTGTCGATCGCGTCGCCTTTGGAAGTCTGCACGACAGCAAGCTCGAGGACCTTCTTGCCGTGCTTTGGCTGCACGCCGTCCAGCGAGCAAAGAGTTTGCTCGAGATGTGCGAGCGCGCGTTGGCTTTCTTCTTCAGGCGCGTTGCGATAATGGAAGGCCACGCTGGCCGGCTTCTCTTCGATATGGAAGTGCTCTTCTGCCGCCGCGAGCTCACGCATCTCACCGAGTATGCGTTCGCGGAGTTCGACCTGTTCGCCCGTCAGGGAACGGGAGAAATCTTGATCGTACTCGGAACCGTGGCTCCCAACGAGCATCACGCCCTCACCAAGATTGAGCATGTGATCAAGGTCGGCAAGGGAGCGTCCCGAGATCACGGCGGCATGGGTATTGGGAAGCTCAGCGATACGGCGCAGCGCAACAAGAGATTCCCGGGACGGCTTAGCTTGAGTCGGATCTAGGACGATCGGTGCAAGTGTGCCGTCGTAGTCCGTGCACAGAAGGAGCACAGGAACCGATGCAAGCGTATCGATCACCTCGTCAAGTATGCCTTCGGATACGTGCGTCACGGTCTGGGTGGCTTCACTGGTCACGGCATGCACTCACTTCTTGGTTCATGATTTATCCAACGCGCCGACGAATCGGTCCGCCCAATCGAAGACCGTATTCTTCAGGACTTTGGTCCGCATAGCCTTCATCCGCCGCTCTTGCTCTTTGGGAGACATATCGAGGGCTTCGGCAAACGTGTTTGCCATCCCGTCGACATCATGGGGATTGACCAACAGCGCCTTGTCGAGCTCATGGGCCGCGCCGGTGAACTCACTCAGCACCAACGAGCCTGTATTGTCCGCTCGACAAGCGACATACTCCTTCGCAACGAGGTTCATCCCGTCACGGAATGGCGTGACAACCATGGCATCAGCGGCAAGGTAGAACGCCACCAGCTCCTCAAGCGGAAGGCTCCGGCGGAGGTAATGGACAGCCATCTTCCCAACATCAGAAAACTCACCATTGATCTGCCCGACGAGTTCCTCAACAGTACTCCGAAGCTCGATGTACTCGTTCACCGATTCCCGGCTCGGGACGCTCACTTGGATCAGCACGATGTCTTCGATCGACTTCCGACCCGAAGCGAGAAGCTCCTGCATCGCCTTCAGGCGAATGTCAATCCCCTTTGTGTAATCCAGGCGATCAACGCCAAGGAGAATGTGGCGATCGTTGGCGATGCGGTGACGGACCTGGGCAGCTCTCGCCAGGATCCTAAGGTCATAGCGAGGGTACTCATGGTGATTCTCCTCATTGGCTTTTGGCTGTCTCTCAAGCGAACCAATCGAGTGTACTTACTCCCTGAAGGCTTCTCCGGATGGGTAACCATCCGCTACAACTCTCCCGATGCCGAAGCCCTTCCCTTAACAGACGGTGCATTTGAGCTTCGCATTCCCGACTCGGGCTACTTGTATACCTCTTCTCCCCTGGAAAAGGGCTGGGGGAAAGATACCTTTTTCTGGCTTAAGGCCTCCGAAAAAGAGGAAATTCCCAATTATATTCAGGTAGGAGGCCAGACACGCATGTTCATTCATGGCAGAGACATACGACATTTTTCCCATGAGCATTTACTCAAAACCCTTGAGGTAGGACAGGACACAATCCTCTGGGATGGAACAGAAATTGAACGGAAGTCCGAAAGGGAGGTCCGCTACCAAGCGGGAGAACTCTCTCTAGAATATTTTTACGTATTTGATACCCCCCA
>JBCDAP010000240.1:0-4208 GCA_039185335.1 Planctomycetota bacterium
ATCGCGATGTCGCACCCGGCAATCGGGGTCACACTCATCATCGACGCCCGAACCATCTTTGATCTTCCGCCATGCCGCGTTCGTCGCTCAGCTCGTCAGCGCTGACCTCGAGGTATTGCGTCTCGTGTTCTTTCCCGAGGATCGCGAACACGCGCGCTCGAGGCGATTGTCCTGGAGGAAGATCAAAGATGGTTCGGGCGTCGATGATGAGTGTGACCCCGATTGCCGGGTGCGACATCGCGATCCGCTTAACCGCTTCTGTGCAGTGTTGCTGTTCGGTTTGTAGTGTCCGCAGGAATTTCCGTCGTGCGGGTGTGTTGAAGAACAGCGTTCGCACCGTGACCGATGTGCCCACCGGCAAGCCCGCCGGCTTCATCGGTTCTGCGGCACCGCCGTTGATTGCCAGCTCCGCGCCTTGATCTTCGCCCCGGGCACGCGAACGCACAGACACCCGCGCGACCGAAGCAATCGAGGCCAAAGCTTCTCCGCGGAATCCCATCGTTCCGACCCGCACGAGATCCTCGGCGTGCTCGATCTTGCTCGTCGCGTGCGGGTGGACCGCCAGCGGCAGCTGGTCTTCCGACATCCCTGAGCCGTCGTCGGTTACGCGAACGAGTTCGATCCCGCCCTTCTCGAGCTCGATGGTGATCCGTGTTGCCCCGGCGTCGAGCGCGTTGTCGAGGAGCTCCCGAACGACGGCCGCTGGCCTCTCGACCACCTCGCCCGCCGCGATCTGGTTGACGACATGCGGCTCAAGAACGCGTATCAGAGAGACATCGACCATCCAGCCATGTTACGCGACCACCCGCCCTATCCTCTCTCCATGTCGGAACCAATTGCTGTAAGCCCGCCTACCGATGAAGAACTGGCCCAACTGGGCCAAGACCTCCGCAAGGCTCTCACCGCGATCATCGAGATGCTGCCGGAAGAGGACCGCACAGCGGATAAGCTCGCCAAACGGTTCCCGATCGACGGGGCTGTCGCGAGGCGGATGGTCCGCGCGGTGAACGCTCCCTCGGATCCCCAGGTCCTGGCCAGATCGCCCGGCATCAAGCAACTCCGCAAGCTCGCTCAATCCACCCAGTCCGAGGCGCTCGCCGATGCCCTCAACCGCTTCGACGTGGCCATCAAGGCCAACGGCAAGTCCAAGGCCGAGCTGACTAAACGCATCCGTGACAACGATCAGAGCGAAGGCGTTTTTGAACAAGACGGAGAGGCGGAAGACGAATGAAGACGCTTGAGACCCTGCAGCTCGAAGGCAACAAGATCGTCGATGAGAAGGGGGATGCGTGGGCGACCTGGCGAGGAGACCTCAATCTGCTCGGGCAGCATGGCTTGGGAGATCTGCCTGCGAGCCGCGTGATCCTCTGGACAGGGTGGTCGGGGGACGAACCTTTCGAGCGCCACCCGCTGACCTGGGGCCCAGCGTCTCTCGATCAATTCCGCAAAGCGATTGATGCTGCTTCGCGTGCGGCTGCGGAAACAGGCACGACGCTCCTGCTGCGCCCGCACGCTCGTCACGTGCTCGCGGACCCGCAACGGTGCCTGAGCTTCTTCCGTGAGCGTGCGGATTCGGATCGCGTCGGTCTCGTGCTTGATACCGCGTCGATGCTAGAGGCGTCGATGGTGGAGAAGGTGGAGGATCACCTTGAGCGGGCGGTGGACGCGCTCGCGGAGCACGCCGCGGCGGTTTGGCTCAGCGATGTGCAGACCTCGGACACCCTCGACGCCCTGGGCGAGCCCGAACTCCGACGGGTCGCGCCCGGTGAGGGGGCAATGGGGGAACATCTGCTGGGTACGGTCGACCGGTGCGTTCCTGCCGACGTGCCGCGCATTGTCGGATGAGCTAGGCTAAACGCATGTCGATGACCCAATCCACACCGAATCTCGACCACCCCACACTCAAGCGCATCAAGGAGCGGTTCCCGGGCAAGCGCCTCCGCGCGACGGAGTACCGAGGCGACACCACGCTGATCGTGGAGCCCGCCGACCTGCACGAGGTCATGCTCTTCCTTCGTGATGACGCTGCGTGCGATTACAACTTCCTGTCCGATGTGATGGGCTTCGATTACCTGAACTACCCCGCCGAGATGCCCGGGCGATTCGCGGTGACTTACAACCTTCTGAGCCATCAGCACGACCGGCGGCTCTTCGTGAAGACGTTCGTCGATCCGTCGCTCCCGACCGAGGGCATCGAGCCCGATCCGGCCCTCGTGATCGACTCGGCTTGCGATATCTGGCCCGGAGCCGAATGGACCGAGCGCGAGGTCTTCGACATGTTCGGCATCCGCTTCCGCAACCATCCCGACCTCCGCCGCATCTTGCTCTGGAAGGACTACCCCGCCCACCCACTCCGAAAGGACTACCCGCTTCGCGGACAAGGCGAACGCGAGAACTTCCGCATCGTGTCCCGCACGGATGCCTGAGTGTTAGACAGGCAGCAGAATTGGATCCGAAAAGTGGACCTTGTTGTTGTGCGCTATTGAGCAGATCTTTGCCAGTGTCATAGACCAAATCGATCCATGTTTATGCAAGATCCCCTGAAGTAGCGCATGCACGATCTTCCTTCGCCTTGAGTTGCAGTGGTTGATTCTGTCCACGGTTCTTCCTACATTGTTTGGTTCGCTCGAACAGTGTTCGGGTCTACATGGTGGCCATAGCTCAGTTGGTTAGAGCACCTGGTTGTGGTCCAGGAGGTCGCGGGTTCGAGTCCCGTTGGTCACCCTTCAGGACGGGGGTACTCACCTGATTTCCACTCAATATTGTCCAGGATCTGGTGCAATCCGGGCCAGATCTGGGGCTAGTATGTGCAAAGCTGCTGGCTGCGATGATCGCAACCGGCGTCAGGACTCGGACGCCCGGCAGCCGCCCCCTTCTCGCGTCTCCGACGAGTCAGACGCGATCCCCGACTCGGCTCTCTTCCATGTCGACCGCCACTCCCCCGCTCTCCGACGTCGAAAAAGTCCTCCCCGTCGAGGCGCTCACACCAGACGACTCGCAGATCGAAGCCACCGAATCCGAGTTTCGCGACATGTCCGAGCGCCTGCCTCTGCCGGACTCGGTCCGCAAGGACGACATCCTTTGGCCTTACGCCATCTCGATTGTTGGCATCCACCTCGTTGCGGTTGCCGCGTTCGTGCCTTGGCTTTTCACCTGGACCGGCCTGATCACCGCCATCGTCGGCGTCCACGTCTTCGGCCAAGCGATCAACCTCTGCTACCACCGCCTTCTCGCTCACCACTCCGCCAAGGTTCCCAAGTGGCTCGAGCACCTGTTCGTCATGATGGCGATCTGCTCCTTCCAGGATACGCCGGCGAAATGGGTCGCTGTCCACCGCGTTCACCACAAGCACTCCGATCACCAGCCCGATCCGCACTCACCGCTCGTCAACTTCCTGTGGTCGCACGTTGGCTGGCTCATGGTGCACAATCGATCGCTGCACAACATCGCGACCTACCAGAAGTATGCCTCCGACATTCTCCGCGATCCCTTCTACATGAAGCTCGAGAAAACCCTTCTGGGTTTGTGGATCTGGATCGCGCACGTCGTTCTCTTCTTCACGGTCGGTGCAGGCATCGGCTATCTCACCGGCGGCGCTTCCGAAGCACTCCGTGTCGGGCTCTCCCTGGTCGTTTGGGGCGTGATCGTGCGCACCATTCTCGTCTGGCACATCACTTGGTCCGTTAACTCGCTGACCCACCTCTTTGGGTATTCGAATTACAAGACCGACGACGACTCGCGCAACAACTGGCTCGTCGCGATCTTCACCGTTGGTGAAGGATGGCACAACAACCACCATCACGACCCGGTCAGTGCCTCCAACCAGCACAAGTGGTGGGAACTCGACATCACCTACTATCAGCTCAAGTTCCTTGAGAAGGTCGGCCTCGCCGAGGACGTCATGAAGCCCAGGCATATCCGCCATGCACACCGCAAATCGGCTCAATCTGCATCTTAATTTTGCGACCGATAAGACATCCGCACGAAGCGAATATTTTTTCTAATTTGCGGTCTTATACAACACAATATTCGCATCTAAATCATGCATTGGCACGAAACCCTTATGGTGTTTCGTTCGTATCGATTGTTGGTACAGGTCCGCAGCAAAACGAGTCCAGACTGCATCGGGGGCGGCCGATGCAAAGGCATGGAGTTGATGTTGAAATGCATCCCCTCCGTTCCACCCAAGAGCGCATCCGCGTGAAAGA
>JBCDAP010000241.1:0-4206 GCA_039185335.1 Planctomycetota bacterium
CTGGCAAGAACGGTGATCGAATCGGTCGGGGATGATCAAAGGAAGAACGGTGCTGCGGTTGTCGGCGCTCTCGTCTTGCTGACAGTCCCATGGGCGATCGTGACAGGTTCGTCGGCGTACAACGAAGGGGCAGTGAATCTCATGCTGGCGGCTGGGATGGCGTGTGTGCTTCGTCGGGATATCAATGCGTCCCCGTGGCGCCAAGGATTGCTGATCGCCTTGGTCTGCGCGGCCGCGGTGTTGTCGAAACCCACTGCTCTGTTCTTCGTGCCGACTGCGTTGACGGTTCTGATGTTGATCAGAGCATTTTCACGGTCTGAGTTGTGGGCGATCGGCTGGGCGGCGCCGTTTGGGTTGATCATGCTGTCGCCGTGGCTGCTACGCAACACCATCGCGACAGGAAATCCGGTGTTTCCGTACGCAGCCGGGGTCTTCGGATCGGGCCACTGGACAAACGAGCAGGTCGAACGATGGGTTGGCGGACACCATTTCGATGGGAGCTTGCTCGACCGGATCGGGATGCTTGCCAGTGAGCGCGGGTTTTGGCATGAGCAGTGGATGTTTGCGGTGCTCGGGCCGGTGGTGTTGGCTTGCTTTGTGATTGGGCTGGCCAAGAAGGACACTCGACGTTTGATGTTGGCGCTCGCTGGGGCGTTGGGCGTGCAGTTGGTGGCTTGGTTGTTGCTGACCCACCTGCAATCTCGCTTCTTGATGCCGATGCTAGTGGTGATGGCTTTGGTCGTTGGCTTAGGTGTTCAAGGTCTGGCGCATCGAGCACGCGAAGGCGTAGCGATCGTTGTCGGGATCGCGATTGTCGGTATATCGATGTTCACGGTTTATTCTCCGGATGATCGAGGCGAATCGAAGCTCGGAATGCTGGCACCGTTCACTTTCGATGCCTCGGCGATCATCGAATCTGTTCCTCCCGGATCGATTTCGCCGCAAGAGATTCCGACCAGCCTCGCTTTGGCGATCATGCTCCCGGATCGAACTGATGGGCTGTATCTGCTGGGTGATGCAACACCTTTGTATATGCCCGATCCGCTCGTTTGGCACACGACATGGGATCGTTCGCCGATCGCGGAGGCAATGGACAATCACGAGTACACGAAAGCGACAGAAACGCTGCGTGAGTTGGGGGCCGGGTACGTACTGATCAATTTCGGTGAGCTTCAACGTTTGCATCGATCGGGCTGGTATGCCCCGGAAGTCACCGTCGATCGCGTCCAGGAGTTTCTGAGAGTGCAAGGTGAAGTATTGATTGCATGGCCCGATCGCGGCCAGGTACTTATGCGGTTGAATGAGAGCGAGGTGAGCGAATGAAGGGCAGGCCGCGTCTCAAGTTCGCACTGCAGGTCATCGGCTTCGCGGTCGGGATCGGATTGTTCGTCTTTGCGCTCACGCTCGCGCTCAAGCCAGAGAATCGTGAGGCGATCGGCCATCTCCGTGAAGCTTCGCAAGGCGAAGTCGTGCTGTTCTTTACATTGATCGTGGCGAACATTATTTTAAACGGGTTCATCTTCTGGTGGACCCATTGTCCCCTTCGTGGACGGGACTCGGCGCTGAGGCATTGGGACGTGCAGGCGGTGAATGCGATCGCCACGTTCCTGGCGGTCTTGCCGTTCAAACTCTCGATCGCGATGCGCTTTCTGGTTCACATACGACGCGACAAGATGAAAGCCACCGAGATTGTCTCTTGGTTTGCTGCGATGACCGCATTGACAGCGGCGGTGCTGTTGCCGGCGGCTGGTGCAAGCTTGTTGCTCAAGAGGATTGATGCGTTGTGGATCACCGCGGTGGTGGTCGGGATCGCATTATGTCTCGGATTGGGAATCTGGATCAGCTTGCTCGCCGAGCGAGTCAAGGTGATCCGATACATATCGTTTGGCGCGTACAAAGTGACCAGCCATTGGCGAACGAGCCTCGGGCACGCGATGTTGCGTGTGATCGATGTTGGGCTGCTAACCGTCCGGGTCGCACTCGTCGCGTCTGTAGCAGGCTTCACCCTCGGGATCTCTGGCGCGATTTTGGTCGGAACCACATTCTTTGTCATGGGCATCATCGCTCCATCCGGCCAGCTAGGTGCTCGCGAGGGTGGCACGATGGGCGTGGCGGCATTGGCGGGTCTCGAAATCAATCAGATCGCTCTGATCACCACCCTGCTGACTGCAACCGAGACGATGACATCGTTAGTGATCTCCGCACCGAGCGCGTGGCACCTGCGCCTTCATCGTTTGATCGGAAAGCGAACCGAATCCAAGGCACCATCACAATCAGCGGGCACTGAGTGACTGCTCGCCGAGCCCTTCGATCCCTGCTTTGACGCTTTGGCCGGCTTGGAGAAAAACCGGTGGGTTGTGTCCGGCACCGACACCGGCTGGCGTGCCGGTCGCGATGATGTCGCCTGGAAGAAGTGTCATGAACTGGGAGATGTAGGAGACCAGGAATGGGATCTTGAAGATCATGTCCTGGCTTGTCCCGTCTTGCCGGCTGATGCCATCTATTTCTGTGAAGAGACGAAGATCGTGCGGATCGGGTACCTCGTCAGGTGTGACAAGATAAGGGCCGAGCGGAGCGAAGGTGTCGTACGACTTACCCTTGGTGAACTGGCCGGCACGCTCCTTCTGGAAGTGACGCTCGGAGATGTCATTGATAATGGTGTAGCCAGCGATGTGTTCGTGCGCACGATCCTGGGTGATGCTCTTTGCAAGAGCGCCGATCACGACGCCAAGCTCGACCTCCCAATCGGTCTTGCGAGAGTCGGGCGGGAGTTCGATGTGATCATTGGGTCCCGTGACGGCGGACGGCGCCTTGAGGAAGATGGTGGGCTCAGGCGGAGGATCTCCGCCCATTTCCTTGGCATGGTCCTTGTAGTTTTTGGCCACGCCGACGATCTTTGAAGGAGCGGAGATCGGGGGTGCGAGACGCAGTTCGGACACTGTGGCGACCTGTGGGAGGGAAGAAGGATCGCAGGTTGCCAAGGCTTTAAGAGCGGGCAGCAGCGTGTCTGGCTTGTAATCCGAGACGAGCGAGGTGGTGTCGCGCACAACGGCGCTCTCATCAAGGAGCCCTGGGCGCGGCGTGGATGCGTCGTAATAGCGGAGGAGTTTCATGGAAGGAAGGTAACGCGTTGGCCTGGATGCCGGAAGACCCGTTGATCTCTCCTGCAAGTAGAATGCTCGCATGGCACAACTTGTGGTCTTTGATGATGCTGATGAAGCGATCGCTGTTCTGACGGATTTCCGTTCTGTTCAAGCGGTTCGTACGGGGGCGGTAACGACGCTTGAGCGGATCGGGGCGGCTGCTCAGGAGTTTGGGCTGGCGGGCGTGGACGCGTCGATTGTTCGGACGCCTCTCGCGGGGATGATCGGTGAGGGGATCGAGGTTCTGGATGGCGTCCCGAGCGGTGAATCGGTGATGCTGGTGTCCGGCAGATGCTTGCAGCCCAAGGCGGAGTTGTTCTCATGCGCAGTGGGAGAGGGGATCCGTTCGAACACGGGACGGGTTGTCGCGTATCACGCGGCGGATGCGTCTCAGGCCCGGATGTTCCTCCAGCGTAAGCGTGAGCCCGATTCCACACGGACCATCGATGTCGTCACGGTTGAGCGTCCGTGGGACGTGGTCCGCCATCGGATGGTGATCCTCGATCATGACCTGAAGTCGATGGTCGGGATGATGGCAAGCACGTTGCCTGCGGAGCATGTGGTTACCCTCGGTGACGAAGCGGTACGGGTCGACGCGACGGCGGTGATCGATCCGTGCGTTGTGCTCGATGCACGGATCGGCCCTGTTGTGATCGCTGCAGGAGCGAGTGTTGGAGCACACTCGACGGTCCAGGGGCCAGCGTTCATTGGTCCGAACACGGTGATTGCCGCGGGAGCATCGGTGCGTTCTGGAACTTCGATCGGACCGTACTGCAAAGTGGGGGGCGAGGTTAGTGCTTCGATTATCCAGGGGTACTCCAACAAAGCGCACGATGGCTATCTGGGCGATTCTTGGGTGGGGGAGTGGGTGAACATTGGCGCGGGTTCGGATACGAGCAACCTGCTCAACACCTATGGGGAAGTGTCGTGTCGGTGGGGGCCACGAGCGGAGCGAGAGAAGACGGGGCTCCGTTATCTGGGGTCGATCATCGGCGATCATGGCAAGCTGGCGATCGGTACTCGCCTCATGACCGGCACGGTGCTCGGAACAGCGACAATGAGC
>JBCDAP010000242.1:0-4206 GCA_039185335.1 Planctomycetota bacterium
AATTGCTCCTCAGTGAGGTAACGCTCGTGCTCACTCTGAAGATCGGTCCCCCACTCGACCGGATACTCAAAGGTCTTGTTCGCGTTCTTCAGGATTTCGATCGCCTCGGTGTACGGCACACGCTTGAACGGTGATTCGAGCACGTGCTTGAGACGATCGATCAGCCCTTTCTCGATCCGCAAATCGAAGAAGGCCATGTCGTCGGCCCGCTCTTCGAGCACCCGCTCGATCATTGCTTTGATGAACGCCTCGGCAAGATCGATGTTGTCGGATAGATCCGCGAACGCCAGTTCGGGCTCGATCATCCAGAACTCGGCAAGGTGACGCGAGGTGTTGGAATTTTCCGCTCGGAAGGTCGGGCCGAACGTGTAGACCTTGCTGAGTGCACAACAGTAGGTTTCGACGGCGAGTTGGCCCGAAACCGTGAGATAAGCTTCTTTGCCAAAAAAGTCATCAGCGAAAGGCTGGTCAGAGTCGGCCGGTGTCATGTTGATAGCGTCGAGCGTGGACACACGGAACATCTCACCCGCTCCTTCGCAATCGCTCGCGGTGATGATCGGCGTGTGCACCCAGTAATAGCCGTGCTCGTGGAAGAAATCGTGCACCGCCTTTGAGAGACAGTGCCGCACGCGTGCGACCGCACCGAATGTGTTCGTGCGCACGCGCAGATGCGCCTGCTCGCGCAGATATTCGAATGTGTGGCGTTTGGCGGGAACCGGATAGGTATCGGGATCCTCAACATGCCCGATCACCTCGACCGAATCAGCCTTCAACTCAACAGTCTGCCCTTTGCCTTGGGACTCAACCAGCTCACCCGTCGCACGGATCGAAGCACCGGTCGTTAGATGCTGGATCTCGGCCTCGTAATTGGACAGATCGGCGGGTGCAACGATCTGGAGGTCTCCGAAACACGAGCCGTCGTTCAGATTGATGAACGACAAGCCGGCCTTGGAATCGCGACGGGTTCGCACCCAGCCCTGGACCGTGACTCGAGCCCCGGCTTCAGCGCCAAGCACGGCGGCGATCGACGGAGCTTCGGTACCGATAGTTGCAGTCTCGCTCATGTGCATAGGGTAGACGCCCCCGCCGTCTTTGGCAGACCGCTCTTCTACCTTGTGCAACCTTCTTCAATACCTGCTTGGAAAGCGTCAAGCTGTCCTGCGGTGTCGATAGAGGGCAACGCCACAAGAAGGTCAAAGAAATCAAGCTTGCCGTGTGGTAGAGCCAGGTCTTGCGGGCTGCATCCTGGCTGAACCCTGGCGACGTAGGCAATAGTGGTGCCGTCTTCGAATCCGATCGTCAGCGGAATAGAGCCATCAGGGCTAAACGAGATTCCATCGCCGTCTTCTCCGTTTCCCCTCGAGACCCGGCTCACCGAGGATACCTGCTTAAAATCCGAGCCCTGCGGGTGCTTGCTTGTATTGATCAGCTGTCCCGTGCCGGCAACGAGATAGACCTGTCCCACCGGATCGGTCGCCCACACCGCTCGTTCGCTGTTCTGCGGATTGCCCGGATCGATTGCCGAGCCAGAGAACAAGGCCTGGCCGAGCGGATTGATGGCAGGGAAATCGAAATCGGAGTAGGTTCGCGTTGAATCAAATCCAACAGCAAGTTGCCCAACATCTGCCAGGCTTCTCGCTCCTTCAGCATCTGCAAGCCAGACGCTCCTCTCGTTGTCGATGAATGGCGTCTCGCTCCGATCACTGAATCCAAGAAAGACCGCGTCGCCACTCGAGTTTGATTCAGGGAAAGACAGGCTGGTCAGCTCTCTTCCCTCTGTCGCTACTCGGACAAAGGGGATATCGAACACCTGACGAAGCCCCGTCGCTGTCTCTTGGAGAATCAGAATCTCTTCGGGCTCGCCTTGATTGTCCGAAGAAAACGCCGTGTTCGTGAACGTCAGATGTCCGTTCGATGCAAGAGAACGAAGCAGCAGGTTACTGCTGATCGTCGAGTAGAAAAGGTCCGACTCTCCAAGATCAATCATCCCTCCCGCTTCGTAATTCAGAATGAAATCCAGCTCACTCGATGTCACGATGCCGACACGCAAGCGGGAAGAATCGATCCCCTCGGCACTTAACCTGAAATTGATGACATCCTCGTCTGTGATGTACGGATCGCGCTGTGCGGTGACCACAGCTTCTTCACCAAAGACTGTGGTGATGGAACCAGGAGGCATGGGAGCCGATGCACCGGAACCGGTTGACCAAAAAATTCCTTCGAATACTTCGCCCGGGAGTTCTGGATCTCTTGCGACCGCCTCGAAGACCATGACTCCGTTCGAATTCGCCCGGAACTCGAACAGTTCATCTAGCACATAATTGCCGGCAGTTTCTACCAGCGTGTCACCTTTTCGCGCCATCATTCGGATGCCTTCTTGATCGGCGTACCAGAACCCCTCGTTGTTCGATCCGGACACCGCAGACCCTGTCAGTATGCCACGAAAGAAGACCGCTCCGTTCGGAGCAATCTTGATATCTCTGATCGCAGCGAGTCTGGCGGTCGGCTGGACGCACGGTGCGAACATTCCTTCGCAGAGGACAACCTCATAGCCTTCTGTTGTCTCACGCCAAACGCAGAAATCGTTCGAGGCGTCGATTCCGGGCCCGGTCACTTGGCCCACCAGGATCGAGCGACCTGCGCGATCAACACCAAGGATGCTCAAATCCAGGATCGAAACCCCTGCTTCCAATCCCGGAGCTTCATCGCCGCTTCTGAGTTTTTCAACCAGGACAACCTCTCCGGCAGGCGTTGCCTTAACAAGGAGCACCACGATCGAAAACACAAGAATGACGAGGCGTCCTGATTTATTCATGTTGCCACCCCTCCAGAGTCTAGGCAGAGCATTTCTGTTTTCCGTTGCAGCGGTTCGTCCGGTAACAGAATGATATCTCGCGTTCCGGTGTGCCGGTAAAAGGGAGCCCCACCGCCCTTGCGATATGCGCTGCCTCGTAGACCCAGAAATACGACCATACCAATCCCCGCAAACGAGAACTCCGCGTGTGCTCTACCGGCATCTACGCTGATCACGAGCCTTTGGTTGCAGGTATCGGAAGCAAAATCCGTACGCCGCTTTGATTGCTCGAACACACGAAAATGTGTGCTCACCTGCCTGTCCAACGCTAAGCAAAAGAAAACCCCCGGCTGATGCCGGGGGTGGTTCAAATAGTCAGATGCTGATCAATCTGAACGGATCAGATGCGGGGGGTGCAAGTGCCGAAGTTGAGAAGCACCGCGATGAAGTCATCGACGTTGACAGCACCATCGAGGTTGGCATCTCCAACCGGCCCGGCAGTACCAAAGTTGAGAAGGACGTCAATGAAGTCGTCGACGTTGACATTGCCATCTCCGTTTGCATCACCCTGGCAATCGGGAATGCAGGGGTTGGCGTCGCAGGTTGTGGCGGAGAAGAAGGTACCCAAGGCGTAATCGCAGGCATCCTCTTCGGTCCCTTCCACGCAGGCATCACCCATGCAGCAAGCACCGGTATCGAAGACCGGAGACGCACCGAGCGAAGCGATGGTCACGACGCCCTGAAGCGTACCGGGAGAAGCCCAGAAATAGAAGCCGTTGTGCACCGGGTTGACGATCGCAGGATCGAGCGTTGCGGGGTTCACGTTCGGTGCAGTGGCATCGAGAGTGAAGTCGTTCGCACGCGTGGTGTCACCGTCAGTGGTGGTGCCGAAGACCGCGGGGTTCGGGATGGAACTCTGCTGCCAGTTCAAACCAAAGTCGTTGTCAAACTCGTTGTAAGAACCAGGGGAGAGGAAAATGGAAGAACCATCGAAGTCAGGCTCGGTGTTAGAGAGAGCCGGCCAGGGGTCGTTCAGCGGATCGTTGTCTTCGATATCGTAGTTGGCGATATCGGACACCTTGCCGTCGGCTTGGACAAGTCGGAGAATCTCGTTGAGCTCGGACGGCCCGTTGGAGAGGGTTGCCATGCCAAACTCAAAGTCGTTGCCGTAGAAGCCGTTGGTCAGGATGATCTGATAGTCGCCGGGGTACGCAGAGTAGAAGCTGTTGCGCGGGGCAGCGTTGTCGGAGAACTCTGCGGGGCTGCGCACATCGGCGGAAAGAACAACCGCAACCTCACCAGCTTGCAGCGTGGTGCCTTGAGGGAACGGAGCGGTACGGCCGTCGTCGTCCTGCACGAACCAGCCCGAGAGGTCGATGGCGTCGTTGGTGGTGTTGTAGATCTCGATCCAC
>JBCDAP010000243.1:0-4181 GCA_039185335.1 Planctomycetota bacterium
CGACGGCGGCGTACTGCTCCCGGAGCAGTACCTGAGCCTTTGCGGACCACGGCATGAGCTCGCAGTCCAAGCAGACCCAGGACGTTTCGAGCTGATCCCAGAGGCCCGAACTCTCGATCGAGGCTCGCACCCGGTCCAGGACCGCTGCCTCCAGTTGGTCGTCGTTGAAGAACCTCCGGCCGGTTCGCGTGTAGACGATCCCGATCTCGCCAGTCGTAACCCCGAAGCGCTCCCGGGCTGCGTCCTCATCGCGGCAGACTACGACAACGGCTCGGGAGCCCATGTGCTTCTCTTCACACACGACCTCCGGGACGCCGCGGCTCCGGTAGTAATCGAACGCTTCCGCCGGGTGTTCGAGCAGGCCGTCGCGATCCGACGTCTCGCACGGCGACATGGTCGGCGGCAGGTAGATCAGCCAGCGTGGATCTGCCGCGAATCGGCTCATGACCTCAAGTGCGGCTGTTGCGTTCTCCTCGCGGACTGTGACGTTCCGCTGCAATCGCGTATCCACGATCCGCTTCCCGGCGACATCGGCGAGGTGCAGCATGTCGTCGTGCTGTTGCTGGGCGGTCAGCTCCGCGATGGAGTCATCCGGGAGGAACGGCTTGGCGGGCTCGGCGTACACGGCCTTTGCGTCGACGGAAACCAAGTCTCGCTCCGGATACCGCAATGCGGTGAGCTGGCCGCCGAACACGCAGCCAGTATCGATACAGATTGTCCCGTTCAGCCAATCGGCATCAGGCACGGGCGTATGGCCGTATACGACCATCGCTCGGCCGCGGTACTCGGCAGCCCAGTTGTAGCGGACTGGCAGTCCGAACTCGTCGGTCTCCCCTGTGGTCTCGCCGTAAAGGCAGAACTCGCGGACCTTGCCCGAGCCACGGCCCTGCATGCCTTCCTTGAGACCCGCATGAGCGATGACGAGCTTGCCATCGTCGAGCACGTAGTGGCTCACGAGAGAATCGATGAACTTGCGAACCTCTTCAAGGAACTCTGGCGACTCGCCGTCGAGCTGCTCCATCGTCTCGGCCAGCCCGTGCGTGAGCTGCACGTTCTTGCCATTGAGCTTCCGCATGAGCTTGACGTCGTGATTGCCAGGAACGCAGTGCCCAATGCCCTCGGCGACGACTCGCTTCACAAGGCGGAGCACAGAAGGTGACTTCGGACCACGGTCTATCAGGTCGCCGAGGAAGAGCAGTCTCCGCTCAGGCTGCGAAGCAGGAGGCGTCACAGACCAGTCGCCCTCCGGAGCCCCGGCGGCCCGCTCAATCCCGTACCCGAGCGACTCCAGCAGCTCGGCCAGCTCGTCGAAGCAACCGTGCACGTCGCCGATGATGTCGAACGGACCATGCTCGTCCTTCTTGTTGTTCCACAGCGGCGTCCGCTCGATCGTCACCGCGTCAACCTCATCCTGAGACTCCAGGATCCAGGCGTGTCGGTAGCCCTCTCGCTTGAGGCCCTTGCCACCGCGACCCATGCCACGACGCAGTGCCGCTCGCTGATTCCGGATGACATGCGGCCCGAAGTCTCGATCGGGACGGCTGACGTTGCGGTCCTGGCACACCCGCTCAGGCAGGTTGAGAACGATCGTGACGGGGAGGCAATGGTGCTCGCGTGCAAGCTGCACGTACTTCCGGCGATCCTCCGGGCGTACATTCGTCGCGTCGATGACGGTCAGCAAGCCGTTCTTGAGCCGCTTGCCGGCGATGTAGTGAAGGACGTCGAATGCGTCCTCGGTCGCGGTTTGGTTGTTCTCGTCGTCTGAGACCAGTCCCCGGCAGTAATCGGATGAGAGCACCTCGGTCGGCTTGAAGTGCTTGCGGGCAAACGAGGACTTGCCGGAGCCAGATGGGCCAACCAGTACTACCAACGAAAGCTCGGGGAGTTCGATGTTCATCGCTCGAACACCCCCATCTGTGTTGGAGAACCGACAGCATCATCGACGGGACCAACGGGCAAGAAACGCACGGAGTATCCGTGCTCGCCAGCCACGGAGCCTGCCCATGACTGGAAATCCTCTCGTGTCCACTCAAACCTGTGATCACGATGACGGAATTGCCCAGCGGGCAGCGTCTCCCACATCACGTTGTACTCGGCGTTTGGGGTCGTGACGACGACGGTGCACGGACGCGCAAACTCGAAGACTGCCCGCTCAAAGGCCTTGAGACGCGGCGGGTCCATGTGTTCGATGACCTCGACACACGCAGCAGCGTCGAAACCCGCAAGCCGTTCGTCGCGGTAGATAAGCGAGCCGTGCAGCAAATCGATTCGTTGCCGCTGCATATCCGGGAGCCGCTCAAGCCGGAGTTTCTCCGAGGCCCGTTCCAGCGATCGGATAGACACATCCATGCCGACAATGCGCGTGAACTGTCGTTCCTTGAGTAGATCGCGGAGTAGGTTGCCCTCGCCGCATCCAAGGTCGAGCACGCTTGTCGCCCCGCTGGACTTGAGGGCGGCCAGCACCGACCCCATCCGCTGAGCGTTCAGGCTGAGCGGCTTCTCGATCTGCTCCTCTTCGGCGTCGTGCTCCTGCTCCGAAGCGTCCGGGTCAAGGTTGTCCTCGACAGCGAGGCGAGCAAGCGCATCGCGGGTCAGGCGGTGCTGGTTCTTGAGGTAACGGCGAGTGATGAGGTCCTTCTCGGGATGGTTCGGCAGCCACGATTCGCCTCGGGCGAGTAGCTTCTCAACCTCGTCCTCGCCGACCCAGTAATGCTTGTCATTGTCGAGAACCGGAACCAACACATAGAGGTGTTGCAGAAGCGATTGGAGCGGCAGCTCCTGCTCGATTGTGAGCGTGTAGTAAGGGCCCTCACCCCAGCTCGCGAACTGCTCGTCAAGCGGATGCCGGGTGGCGGAGACGGCGTAACCCAGCGGCTCGAACAGACGATGAAGCAGGTCTTCACCACCTCGACTTGGAACGACAGCAATGGTCGCCTTGAGCGGCAATTGCGTCTCTACGAGTTCCTGCCGCTCCTTGCTGCGACCGTTCATGGCTGTTGAGAAGAGCTTGTTCAGAGCAACGCTGAGGAACGAGGAAGCAACGTACGGACGGTCGTTGACGTACTGGTCGAGTGAACGCTCACCACGACCCCGGACCAGACCGACCGGGTCAACATCGAGAAGGACGCAGACCTGGCATCGATCCTCTTCGGCGACCGGATAGAAGACATGCACGCTTCCGAAGCTCTGTTCGAAGGACTGCAAGCCCGCCGGGTTCTTGTGCAGCAGGTAGCCGATGTCCGTCGCCGGACGGTGTGTTGTTTCAATCTGAAGGAGCACAGTCGCATACTACCTCGTGCTTCAAGCCGACACTCTCACGATGACATCTCTCACCTCGCAATCGAGTGAGTAGACTTTCACATGCTTGCAAGCATTCCTCTTAAAAACTGGGGCATCGATTCGTGTTGTCCGGTGTATCTGGGTGGCCAAGACACTGTTGATCAGAAAGTAGGCCATGAAGACCGGCATGTCATGATTATTGGACCTTGCCAAAGCTTGCTCTTTGCGATCCTGACACATCGGACATCATCAAGCATCTTCTGCCGACCGCATGAGGCCCCCGCTATTACTTTTCAGAGGCTTCGGAACGCTTTGGCGAACCGAAGCCTTTGTTATTTCCAGAGATACACCATTCCGTTGGTGTATTCGCTTTGGCTAAACGATCCGTTCGTCTCAATCGCTACGAAGCCGCGGTGTTGACTTTTTGTTGCGCAGCTCAAAGCCTGTTTGAGCCTTCTCGCGTTTGCCTCCGTTTTTGGATCGACGTGAAGGCACGCCATGTCATCCAGCTGCTGCTTCGGCTACTACGCGGATCGTGGTGTATTCCTGATTGCAGACGTTGTCGTGCTTCACAGAAAAACCCGCATCGAGAATTCTCGCTTTCAGAGATGCATATGTCAGATGAAGAATCGACGGAGCAAAGCCCATTGCCTGCGCAACGCCAACGAACGATCTTTGAAATCGACCGCGTTCTCCCAAGCATGGAGTTTCTGTGATGAGCAGCCCACCGGGAGAGAGGATCGACGAGATACTGCTCAATGCGCTTGGCAAATCGCTGAGCAGATGCAGTACGTTAAACGCCGACACGACCGAGTAGTCGCTTTTTTTGAGACTCGGATCATCCAAGTCGCAATGAGTAAACTCGACATGCGACATGCTGCGCTCGATCGCTTTCGCTCGCG
>JBCDAP010000244.1:0-4140 GCA_039185335.1 Planctomycetota bacterium
ACCGGGTCATCTTTGCGGTGAGATATTGAGCTCGTGCATCGGTGTAGCGGATTCGGCGAGACGCGACGAAGTGGGCCGAGACGGTGGCCAGCTGGTGCGCAAGCAGCGAAGCGTGGCCGGCTTGCACGCAAACTATCGACCGCCCCGCCATGACTCGGCGGAGAAACTCATCACCTGTGAGCACTTTGCTCTTGTGATCGCCCAAGACACCCGTCCAGGTTCGCCCGATGTTCAAGAGGCCGTGGTCGTCAGATCCTGCGGTCTGGGCTTTGTGCCAGCATCGGTTCCACAGCGGCTCGATCCGGTGGTTCTGGCTGAGTTCTTGGATTCTGGCAGGAGTGAGTGCGTCGATGTACTGCTCGACCACGCGGCGGTGTGTTCCCGAGTGAGCACCGTTGATCACTTCCCAGCCCTTAAAGAGCAACGCGCATCGTTCGAGGTGCCAGGCGCCGAGTTTGCCGTTCTGGATGTAGAGCGGATGCGCGAAGGCGTGGGCGATCTGGTGCTCAGCGAGCCATGCCGCGAAGTGATACACGTCCTCTCGGAGCCCGAGTGTTTCGATCTCCTCGTGCAGCTCGGGCGTGATCCCCCAGATCGTGATGTGCAGCTTGCAGCGGTCTTCCGGGAAGAACACCGTGACTTCTTCTCCCAAGAGGAAGTCCTGGTACCCGCGATTCACCAGCTCGATCCCGCCTGCGATCGTGTCGTGATCGGTGATGGTGACAAGATCCATGCCGCGGGCGCGAGCTTGGTCATACACCTTTTCGGGCGGGGAGTAGCATTCGTGCATGTCCGCCGCGACGAGTCCGACCGCGCGGTTCACTGGCTCGTTTGAGGCCCACGAATGGCAATGCATGTCCATCCGTGTGACACCGGTTGGGAAGTCCATCCCGTCAACGGCTCCAAGCTCATTGAGTGCTGCTTTGGGGCGGTTGCCGGCCCAGGTCGTGCCGCTCATGGTGGGGGCTCCGTGTGAGGCGGGTACGGGAGAGATCTATTGTAATTGAACAGAAAAAATGCGCCGCGGCGGGAATTCTTGACTCATCATTCAGGTTTGTCATTCCATACGATGCGTGAGTGTAGGGCCCACCGTCGGGTCTAGCACCACAGAACATTTGGCATCTGGTTGCAAGCAAAAGGAGTTCAACATGCCGACCCTTCCCAAGATCACTGCTGAGAACACGACGAATGAGGAAGTTCGTGGAATCCTGAGCGGGCCGTTGAAGGCGTATGCCGGCCTGAACATTTTCCAGGGACTTGCAAACAGCCCGGCGGGTCTGAAAGCCTACGCGGGCCTGAACGAAGCCCTGTCGGCTGGTTCGTTGTCAAAGAAGGAGATCGAGGCTATCCAGCTCGTGGTCTCGGAGGCGAACGGTTGCGATTACTGCATCGCGGCCCATACCGCGATTGGCACGCAGGCCGGTTTGACCGAAGATCAGACCGTCGCTGCCCGCAAGGCCGATTCGCTGGGTAACGCGAAGCTCGACGCAGTGATTACGTTTGCCAAGGCGATTCAGGACAAGAAGGGCTTTGCGGATCAGGGCGACATCGATGCTTTCAAGGCTGCTGGCCATGACGATGCGGTGGTGGTTGAGGTCATCGTGGCGTTCACCCTCGCGACCTTTACCAACTACTTCAACCATATCAACCAAACCGAGGTCGACTTCCCCGCGGTCCCGGCTCTTGCTTGAACAAGATCGAATCACGGTTTTCCCCAACACACGCCTGAGTGCGTGTGTTTTTGTGCGCATATGGATATGTCGACTACACTCGCGTCGTGACGGACCATTCACCCATCGTGCATACCGCGTGCTATGCGGGCTCGTTCGATCCACCGACCTATGGGCATCTCGACGTGATCTCGCGGGCGCGTCGCATGTTCGATCGTGTCGTATTGGGCGTTGGGACAAACCCATCGAAGCACACGCTGTTCTCTGGAGATGAGCGTGTTGATCTGCTGAACGAGTTAGTGGCGCAGATGGTCAAGGAAACCCCTGGCCACGCTCCAGTTCACGTCGAGCGATTCACCGGGCTGACGGTCGACTTTGCGACCGAGACCGGCGCGACTGTTCTCATCCGTGGCATCCGGAATCTGAACGATCTCACGGGCGAGCTCCAGCAGGCGATCACAAACCAGCACCTCGCGGGTATCGAAACGGTCTTTGTTGGCGCAGGTTCAGATTTTTCTTACGTCTCGTCGACCCTGATCCGCCAAGTCACGGCGATGGGTAACGACCTCTCGATCCTCGAGCCGATGTGCCCGCGTCTTGTCATCGAGGCTCTCGCGGCGAAGAAAAGCGAGCGTCCCGAGGCGATCCGTGAGATTATCGATCGAGCTAGCGGTTGATGTGCTCGTGCCTTTGCTCTGCTAGGACATCGATTTGTTGTTCTACTGGTTTCTATGAACACGCGTGTGATTTCTATCGGTGCCATTGATGCTCATCCGGATTGGGGTGAGCGGACGCCTGTCCGTACGGGGCATGCAACAACAACGCTTATCCGGGCTGGCAAGAAGACCATCTTGATCGATCCTGGTTTGCCCGCACAGGCGTTGGGTGCTCGCCTTGGTGAGCGGGCCGGTATCTCGCATGATTCGGTGACCGATGTATTCTTGACGTCGTTTCACCCTGATGCCCGGCGTGGGCTCGCCTTGTTCGAGAACGCGAACTGGTTGATCCACACTGCCGAGCGGGAATCATTGGGGGTGAACATGGTCCAGCAGTACCAGGTTGCCGAGGAATCGGGTGATGCGGAACTCGCGGCTCTGCTGCGGGACGAAATCTCGCTGCTGAAGCGGTGCCAGCCTGCGCCGGACAAATTTACGGACCATGTTGATCTGTTCCCGCTCCCGGGTGTTTCTCCTGGGACGGCGGGGGTGCTGGTTGCGGATGCTCGGCACACCCTGCTCGTTACAGGCGATGCGATCGCCACAGGCGAACATCTTGACAAGGGCCGCATCGTTCAGTGGGCTGCGGATGTAGAACAAGCGAAGGAAAGCTTTGCGGAGGCGATCGAAATCGCCGATCTGATCATCCCCGGCAGGGACAATCTGATCCTCAACCCCACGCGGAGGCCGTTCTGATCATGCGAACCTTATCCATGCTGCTGTCGATTTTCGGCCTTTGCGCATTGGCGTTGCCTGCGGTTTCCCAAGCTCAGCAGCAGGAAGAAGAGCGCCAGATCCATCCGGGGCAATTGCTGGGTCTTCGGCAACTACAAGTTGCGTCGCAAGTTCCGCTCGCGAAGACATTGGTGCTTGTTCAGAGCGAGGAAGCGTTTCTTCAGGCAGTTTCGCACTGGTCGCTCGAGGTTCGCTTCCCTGTGCTGATCGACGACGGGACCTGGTCGGCGCGGGAAGATATTGCGCGATTTGTCCGTGCCTTCGAGCCCGAAGAGATCTTGGTCTATGAACCGGTGCCATCCGGAGAACCCGAGATGGCGAGGCTGGTTGATCGGGCAAGCGGCATCATTGCGAACGCCTGGTCGGCTCAGAATGGTGAGTCTTATCGGGATGCGTGGTCGCGGTTGAATTTTACACCCGCAGGGGTCGTTCTCGCTTCCGAGAAGGATGAGGCTCGCCTTGCCGCGATTGCTCTCGCTGCCGGACGTGGGCAATTGCTCGCCTGGACGGAAGCCCCTCGTGGTACTCCGTCAGCGTCGCTCTCGAAAGAAAAGCTGCAAGGTCTGCGTCGTGTTGCGACGGATGCTGCTGACGAAGCCGGAGTGGCGTGGCGTGAACTCGGTGATGCCATCGATGCGGTCACGGTCTGCATGTCGATGCCGTCTCGCATGACCCACGAGAAGCAGATCTACGCGATGACCGATGCGCTCGGCCGTTACAACGACTTCGACCGCTACGCGTATGTTGGTCATATCTTCGGAAACGCCGCCGAGTCTACTTACATGGCGATGTGCAGCCTGTTTGTCGATCTCGAATCCGCGTTCTTATTTGATGGTTACGCGGGATCGAACTTTGGTGATTATGCGCTTGATTCGTTGGATGAGTTGGCAAGATCCCAAGGATGGTCCACCATATTCTCGAAGTCGGGTAATGCCGATCGAGAGCTCTGGCGTTTGCTTTCCCGTCGCGGTATTGAACAGTCATTTATTCAGGTCAACACGTCTGGACATGCAAGATGG
>JBCDAP010000245.1:0-4122 GCA_039185335.1 Planctomycetota bacterium
GCGCGGCCTATCTGTTCGCGAGCTCGTCGCGCTCGGCAGAGCGCCGCACTCTCGGCATCTCGGCTCGGTCGACAAGGATGCTGAGGATGTCATCAGGGATGCACTCGAAGCGTGCGAACTCAGCAGCCTTGCAGACCGGGATGCCACCGAACTCTCCGGCGGGGAACGCCAGCGGGCGCACCTCGCGATGGCCATGGCGCAACAACCCCGCATCCTCCTCCTCGACGAGCCAGTCTCCGCGCTCGACATTCACCATCAGCTCGAAACGCTCGAGCTCGTCCGCCGACTCTCGCGTGAACGCGAGCTAACCGTCGGTGTTGTGCTGCACGACCTGAACCAAGCCCGTCGCTACGCCGACGACGCTGTGGTTTTGGAATCGGGGAAGGTTGTGGCACAAGGGCCCGTGCTCGACACGATCACCGCCGATCTCGCCAGCCAGGTTTTTCGGTGCATCGCGAACACGGTCCAGGCAAGAGACGACACCGACCTGCTGGTTTTTGAAGTGAAACCCAGTTCAACCGTACGGTGAAACCGGCGCCTAAACTCGCTGAATGCCGACCCCGAGCTGGCCTATCTCTGCCCCCCAAGAACGTCGACGCTTCTACCTCGAAGGCAAGCCAAGTGGCCTCGTGCCCGCACCGACGACCGTCACCGAGAGCGAAGGCAACGAGGGCATCACCCGCAAGTTCCTCCTTCCTGTTGCCCCGGCCGCTCGCGATCCTGAGACGCCGCTCGAGACCGAGTCGGTCATCATCCCGATGCGTGTCCGCCGATCCGACGAAGTCACCTACACGATTTGCGTCAGCTCACAGGTTGGCTGCGCCATGGGCTGCGACTTCTGCGAGACCGCGCAGATGGGACTGATCCGCTCACTCGAGTGGTGGGAGATTGTCCAGCAATGGTGGGCTGCCACGCATCACCTCGGCACTTCGATCAAGAACATGGTCTTCATGGGCATGGGGGAACCGCTCGACAACATCGAGAATGTGCTGGTCGCGATCGACGCGCTCACCGAACCGTTCGGCCCAGCGATGCCGGTCCGCAATATCACGATCTCCACCGTTGGGCGCGCCAAGCCGCTGCTGCTACTCCGCGACCGCGTCGCCACGCCCGGCTACCACAAACTCAACCTCGCCGTCTCCGTGAACGCTCCCAACGATGAGATCCGCTCCGCCATCATGCCCGTCAATCGCGCCACGCCGATGGATGAACTGATCGACATCCTCGAAGGGTGGCCGCTCAAAGGCACACGTCACATCATGGCCGAGTACGTGCTGATCCCGGGCGTGAACGACGCGGATGAGCATGCCGACGAGTTGGCCGATCGCCTAAAGAACGTGAAGTGCGCGATCAACGTCATCCCCTACAACCCGCGGCGTGACTCGCCCTGGCCGGCACCCACCGAGGAATCGGTCGAGCACTTCTGCAATCGAGTGAAGTCGCACGGGCGGTTCGTCAAACGCCGACGGACGAAGGGGCGTGACACTATGGCCGCGTGCGGGCAGCTCGGGAACGAACAGATCCGCAAGCGGAAACTTGTGCAGGTGCGAAGATCTGACTAGATCATTCCTAGTTGGCAGCGATCAACGCTCTGTGACCGCTTTGATCTTTATGCTGCTTTGCTGTGCCAGCGTCTTGATATCGCGCAACAAATCCTTGAGCACTCGCTTAGGCAACTCGCCTTGAACGACCACACGGATTTCTTCGAAGCCATCCATGCATGCCACCTGTACGCCATCCACATCTATCTCGTGCCATCGGTCAGGATAAGTCTCTTCGTCATCTTCTTCTGTTTCGGAATCTTGAAAAGGCCGTACCGGATATCCAAGTTTTTTGAGGATCTCTCCTGTGTACCAACCAAGATCGGTATCGTCTTGCTCACTCCACTCGTAAGACATCAGGAACTGACGCCAGTGTGAATTGTCCGTGAGCTTGTGCCACCGCTTCTTCTCAATATCGAGGCTGTATGTATCGAAGTTATCCCGATGCTGCTCCTTTTTACCCTCGCCAACCTGGACTGCTCCTCCCGAAACTTCGATTCGACCATCCTCACTCAGGACCGCGTTGTGCTTATACAACCAACCCGGCGAATCTCCTGAGCAAACAAGCGACCGAATCTCATAAGAGGAAGTATCAAGAAAAAATACGGGGGTATTCATACCACCTCGCTCATCTTGATATCCCAACCTGCCAATTAGAATGATTTGCTGACCCACAAGGGTTGCTGTGTGAAAATCTGTCGGCGGAAAAATATCTGCTGGATAACCATAAATCTCGACGTGATCTCGATTTCGCACGATCACATCGTTGTAAATGCAAAAATCTGGATCGTAATAGTCTTCGTGTTCGCCAGCGATAAAAATTGATCGCCCGTCAGGCATCTCAATCTTTGCAGATCCCATACGGTCAAAGCACCAATCTGGCCTCCCATCGAAATCCGTTTGCAGCCCCAGTTCTATCCGCGCCACATACGGATTGTGTCCACGGTGAACCATCCATTCCCAAACAGGATTATCCATTCGCTCAGGATTCTTAGTGCCAAAGCGACGTTTACAAAATTTTGCATGCTGTGCAGGGGTGATGCTAGACATCCGTGTTTTCTCCTCGCGAAGTCAGAATTGCGACCACCAGTGTATACGCGGTCTCGTTCACGTCCCTCGCGTATCCCCAAAGAGCATCACGTGCACGCGTGGACACAACCGCCATCCGCGCTGCGTGCAAGCCCGCACCACCCAATCTTGCGCCCCTGGCTCGGGAACCGTCACCCCCTCCGGCATCAGCATCACCTCGTCCGCCGACCACCCGCTCAGTCGACCCATCACCTCATCGATCTCGGACAAGTCGCGATCAGACCTCACCACAAACTTGAACTGGCGCTCGGCGTACGTGTCAATCAACCGTTGCAGCACATCGAAATCTAGCCGCCGTTTCTCGTGACGTTTGCGCCACAAGCCATCCGGATCGCGCGGATCGCCCTCACCCGGCGTCGAGTTCGCCAGCTTCGGGCTAAGCGACAACAGGTCGCAACGGAACGCTTCCGGTTCCCGAGGAATCGTCCCCGCGGTCTCAACCGTAATGTGAAAGCCAGCATCACCCAATCGCTGCGAAAGTGACTCCATCGCATCGAACAGCATCGGCTCGCCGCCCGTCAGCACCACGTAGCGCACGCCCGAGTCCTTTGCCTCCTGAGCGATGTCATCGATCGACCGCACCTCTCCCTCGGGGAACCAACTCGCGTAAGGCGTGTCGCACCACCCACACCGCAGGTTACACCCAGAAACGCGCACAAAGAATGAAGGCGTGCCGGTCAGCTTTCCTTCGCCCTGGATCGACGTGAATGTCTCGGAAATCTTGAGTGTGTCCGCACGCTCGCTCACGCGCTAACACCCTCAGCGTACCGTGTCGGATCCGCCACACCCGCATCACGGAAACCCTTCGCTCGAAGGTGGCACGAATCACAGCGCCCGCACGCCAATCCATCCGCTGTGGGCGCGTAGCAAGAATGCGTGATCGAATAATCCACGCCGAGTGCGGTTCCTTTCTCGATAATCTCTGCCTTGCTCAGGTCGATCAATGGCGTCCGAATACGAAACGGCGATCCTTCTACACCGGCCTTGGTCGCCAAGGCCGCGGTCTGCACGAACGATTCGATGAACTCAGGTCGGCAGTCTGGATATCCCGAGTAATCGATCGCGTTCACCCCAAGAAAGATATCGAACGCTCCGATCGTCTCGGCATAAGCAGCGGCGAGGGAGAGGAAGACCAGATTCCGTGCCGGGACATAGGTGACCGGGATATCCGCCGACATCTCCTTCTCGGCACGATCAACTGGCACGTCGATGCTCGAATCCGTGAGCGCCGAAGCCGCGATCCCTTGAAGCCCTAGGGTGACGACACGGTGCTCAATAGCACCGAGTGACCGAGAAACCTCCGCGGCGGCTTCGAGCTCGACCCGATGCCGTTGCCCATAGTCGAACGCCAACGTGCGACAAGCGAAGCCCGCATTCGTGGCCATCGCAAGCACCGTCGCGGAATCGAGCCCGCCGGAGACCAGAATGACCGCGGGTTGTGCTTCATGATCACGCATGCTCCAAGACTAGCCCACGACAAGCAGGAACGTAC
>JBCDAP010000246.1:0-4109 GCA_039185335.1 Planctomycetota bacterium
CGAGCGCACCCTCGGGGTTGCTCTGGCGTATGCGCAAACAACAGCCGGCAAACGCACCGCCGTAACAATGCTGATCGATGATCCGTTCAACCGGAACGACAGCAAGGGTGTGGTCGATCCCGCCTCGGCTTATACGGCGAAAGCGCAGTCTGACTCTGCCTGGGTCGGCGCGGGCCGGCACTCAGCCGCGTTGGCACAAAGAGCCGAAGTCAGGTTCACCGGGTTGACGCCGGGCGCCGAGTACGCGATCAGGTTCTTCGCCTCAGTCGCGGGAAACGACGGTGGCCTGAGTTACGTCGCCCGGTACACAGTAGGTGGTGTTTCGCAAGATCTGGATGCGAGCGACAACCTCCAAACAATGGCAGTCTTTCCGAGTGTCTTCGCTGATGCGAACGGCGAGATCCGGTTCACAGTGGGCGTCAGCCCGAACGGAACCACGCGCCACGCTCATCTGAGCGTTGTTGAGCTCGAAGCGGTGACGCTCAATAGCGCTGTGCGAGCCGACATCGATGGAGATGGCGACGTCGATGCCAACGACTTCAACGCTTTCGAGGTTGCGCACGGTTTGCGGCTTCCCCAAGCCGATCTTGCGATCCCCGAAGGGACGTTCGACTTCCTTGATTACGTCTTCATGCTCGACGCAATGAACCGCAATCAGTAACACAAAGAAATGCCAAAGGCGAGCCTGTGCGTTCTCATCGCGCACAGACTTATACTCATCCAAGTGTCCGCTTTACTCGATCCTGGAGACTCGCTAATACCTCTTTCTCAAACCAATCATTCTTCTTCAGCCAGATGTTGTTTCGCCCCGACGGATGTGGGAGAACAATCTGCCCCGGCAGCAGCCTTTCCCAGTCACCAACCGCTTCTCCGAGTGTCGCGTACTGTCCTTGCAGATACTGCTCGCACGCGTAGCGTCCAACGATCACGGTCAGTTGGATTTTCTTGAATGCTTTGAGCAGTCGCTCGTGCCACAATGGCGCACACTCGGCGCGAGGCGGCAAGTCCCCAGACTTCCCTTTCCCGGGATAGCAGAAGCCCATCGGCATCAGAGCGATTTTCGACTCGTCGTAAAACTCCTCCGCCGAAACCCCGAGCCACGCTCGCAGCCGTTCACCGCTGGCATCATCCCAAGGCACACCAGATTCGTGCGCTCGTACGCCAGGTGCTTGTCCGATGATCAGCAATCGAGAAACACCTGATCCGGATAGCAAGGGACGCGCTCCCAGCGGCAAGTGGTTCGAGCACGCTGTGCACGCTCGAGCTTCTCGAATCACTTTCAAAGACCGACGAACTCCAGCCATGCCGAACTCCTGATACCCAGACACGGGCATTCTTCAAACCCAGCAACCCAGCGCAAGATTCCAGAGTGTGGAAGGTTTGTTCAAGGCGATCCTGACGAGATTTGTGGTGTATTCTGCGAAACTCGGGTCAGATCCCTTGGCATCGCTGTCATCATTTGCAATGCTTGCTTCACAAGAAGGTGTATTCCTGACCGACCAGCTTTGAGGAGAGTTGCGTGAAAGTAATCCCAATCAGCGTTTGCGTTATGACCTGCGCTCAGCTCGCAGCGGCCCCGATTCCCGTAGCAAATCATGGCTTCGAGACTGACTTCGCGGCAGATGGCACCTTCCCCGTCGGCGATGTCGCCGACTGGCCCGCCTACGACCCCCAGTTCCTCCTTGGTTTCGACGGTAACTTCACAGGCGTGATCAACCCCACAGGCACCGACTTCTTCGACCAGAACGACGCGCCGGAGGGCAACAACGTCGCACTCTTGTTCCTGGATTCCGCGCAAGCCCGTGGTCTCGGACCCGTCGGCCTTCGCCAGGAATTGGACGCCCAGCTGGAGGCCAATACGACCTACACCCTGATCGTTGAAGTTGGCAACATCGCCTCCGGCACAGGACTGCCCCCGTTCGATAACTTCGGCTTCTACGATCTCGATGGCTTCCCCGGCTACGCCGTCCAGCTTGTCGCCAGCGACATAGTGATCACCGAAGACTTCAACACCCTCGCTTCCTTCATCCCCGAAGGCGAATTCCGTACCTCTGTTGTTTCACTTGTTGTCCGTGACACGCATGAGCAGATCAACGGCACGCTCGAGATCCGCCTCCTCAACTTGAACGAAGAAGACACGCCGCTGGATCCCGGCATCGAGGTCGACTTCGACAACGTCCGTCTCGACGCCACTCCGAACGCAATCGGCCCGTGCACCGATGCCGACATCAACGAAGATGCGCTCATCGGAGCGGCCGACGTCGCCGATTATCTCGCTCTGCTGGCTGCCGCCGATCCTTCGGCCAATCGCAACGCTGACGGATCGGTCGATGCGGCTGATCTCTTTCTCTTCCTCAACGCGGCCGACGCAGGCTGTCCGTAAGCGGAAGCTCGTTGATGAGTTCAGGCGAACGCTAAGCTGGATGGATGTCTGGTCTCTTTGCTGGCACATCACTCGAACGACCCGTGACCTGCGAGCACTGCAGGAAGGAGGTCGATGCGTGCGTGTGTCCGAAGGATTCGGCAGGAAATTCCATCTCTCCTTCAGCGATGCGGGTTCGGGTTCGCCGAGAAAAGCGGCGCGGCAAGTGGACCACCGTTGTAGCGGGCCTCACGCTCGATAAAGCAGGGTGCAAAGCCATGCTGAAGGAGCTCCGGACTCACCTCGGAACCGGTGGTGGGCTGAGTGATGCCAAAGACGCAACCGAACTGATTCTTCAGGGCGATCATCGCGAAAAAACGGTTACGTTTTTAAAAGAAAATGGATACGACGCGAAGGCAGCCGGCGGATAAAAGACCATCGATCTCGGCCCGTTGGACCAACGAGGCGACTACGATGAACTCATGAGAAGAGCCAGCTTGATCGCGTTGTCTTTGTGCAGCTTGTCGCTATTGCCCGGATGCGTCTTTGATGATATCCGTGGTGAGTTAGAGTCGGTAAACATGAAGCTTGCCGAGACAGAAGCGCGTCTCGATGAGGTGACTCGCGCCAACGAACAGCTCGAGGCATTACAGGTTCGGCTCGAGCTGCTGGAGTCGATCGATACCACGATGGCTTCGACCGACGAGACGCTCAAGAAGCTCGATGAGCACCTAGCATCACTGAGGAAGACGATCTCGAACATCGACTCGACGATCCCGCTGCTGAGTTTTTCTGGAGATGACGAGGAAGAAGAGTCAGAAGAGGATGAAGAAACGGTCGTGCCAGAGGGCGAACAATCCAAGTGATCGGGGCATAAAAAAACGCGGGCTGCTGCCCGCGTTCGAGTGTGCTTTGGATGGTGGAGTGATGGGCTTAGCCCCACCCGCCGCCGCCGCCACGACCACCGCGTTCGCTGCGATCGCCGCCCCAGCCGCCGCCGCCGCGTCCGCCACGGTCACCGCGTCCGCCGCCACCGCCGCCACCGCCGTAGCCGCCACGGCCACCGCCGCCGCCGCCAAATCCGCGTCCGCCACCTCCGCCGCGGTCCTCGCGAGGACGGGCTTCGTTGACATTTAGGGTCCGGCCGTCAAGGTTTGCACCGTTCATGGCCTCGATGGCTTTGTTTCCTTCTTCGTCGTTGGCGTACTCAACAAAGCCGAAACCGCGTGAGCGGCCTGTTTCGCGATCCGTGATCACGGCTGTGGAGGTGACTTCACCATGAGCCGAGAACGCTTCGCGCAGATCGTCCTCTGTGCACGAGAACGGGAGGTTCCCTACGTAAAGTTTCATATCCTGAACTTCCTTCTGACATGCCCGAACACTATCTCTAACTTCGAACCGTGGAGCAGACCGGGCATGCGGAAGGCTGTAGCGGTTGGCACCGTCTGCTGATCGTCGCTCGATCACGGCTTGCGGCACCTTCGCAAAGCATACGCCAGAAAACCGAAGCCTGAGAAGCAAAAGAGGGCTCGAAAATTCAAGTTTAGACGGGTTTCGGGCTTTTAAGGCGCGAAAACAACCGTGACAGGGGCATGATCGGAGGTTTCCAGGGCCGCCGGACGGTCCACACTCACCTCGACGATGTGCTTGTTCGCGGCGTTGTTGGCCAAAGCATGATCAATCCGCCAGCCTCGATCCTTCGCCCGAGCCTCGCCTCGATTACTCCACCAGGTGTACGGCCCGTGGC
>JBCDAP010000247.1:0-4108 GCA_039185335.1 Planctomycetota bacterium
CAAACGACCGGTCTTATCACCAGCGATCAACCCCTGGAAACACGGTCATTGATGTGAACGCTCGGCATCGGAGTTCGACGATTGAGCACTACCTAGGATGATTCATAATCCCCTGGGCTACCCAACTGGAGGGAACGAAGAGAGCACAGAGAACGAATCGAACTCTCAATCAGTTCTTTCGTCGCAATTGCCTCTGGCTTTAAACTAAAGCAAGCTGTCTCTCGCGAGGCTCACTCCATTACTTCTCTAGGAATCAGAAACCGCTGAAGGTTTCAGCCTTGGCATCTGCGGAACCGAAGTCGAAGCCGCGGAGCCCATTGCGAGTGTATCGGTAGACCGGACGATACCTATCTGCGTTGCCGCCAGTGAATGATTCGACGGGTTCGGCGCTGGATGAAAAGATGATTCTGCCGCCTGTAGCGGGTGCGGTTAAGCGAACGTTATTGCCGGTTTGCCAGGGCTGGTTGGGTTTGAATCCATCGTTTGCTTCTGCGGTGTTGCGAAACGCAACCGAACCATCGAACATCAAAACGGGGATGTTGGCCTCGTCTGCAGCGAAGTAAAGGTCTTTGCGATCGTGGAAAGAGAAGATCTCGTGATAGAAAACCTTACCGGATGGGACACGCACTTCGCGGAATTGTCGGACTTTGGTGTGCTCTGCAGGAGTTTGAATGGAGATGATGTCGACGGGGGAGATAATTCCTGCGTTGCTGAGAGAACCGCCCGGAGCGTTTGAGGTATCGGGGGAGTAACTCGCGGGTACATTCCAGTAGGAAGAGGTGAATCGTTCGAGGACGAGTGAGCCGTCTTCATCGAACAACTCATCGCGGAGACCGGAAAGAGATTCATCCGATGGGCAAGCCGCATTCTCAGCCACGGCTCGCTCGCCGATGTAGGTCGCCATGGCCAAATACGCCCAGTAATTGGTGGGACGTTCTTGGAACGGGACCGTGAAACCGGTATTCGGATCCTCGGCAAGCAGGGTGCCGTTGAACTCAAAGTTGAACAATTCCGAGACGATGTGGATCGCTTGAATCGGGCGGAAGTTGACATCTCGCGATGGAACAGTCCCGCCGGTTGGAAGCTCTGGATTGCTGTTCGATCCATAGTCGCGAGCAAACTTGTTGGACCACCACAGTGCGGGAATGGCGTCATCATTATCTGATGCGTACGCGTACGCTCCCTGCCCAAAAGAACGGAGGTTGGCGAGGCAAACAATACGGCGTGCGGCTTCACGAGACTGTGCCAGGGCGGGGAGAAGCAACCCAATCAGTAAGGCGATTACCGCGACAACAACGAGCAATTCAATCAGCGTGAAAGCATGGCTGCGATGCGATCGAAGAGACGGAGTGTGAACCAAGGTTGAGCCTCTGTAAGTGAGTTGTGTTCTTAAGGATCGCTATTCGATGTTTATTGTTGATCCAGGTGTCAAAAGAGATCAAGGAACTGGGCAGCCGTCACCGAAGTCTGCAAAAAACAGGTCATAGTCGCTTGGAAGCACCTCGAAGTTGTCGTCAAAATCTGCCAGCGGATCAAAGGCCGCGGCTCTTTCCAGATACCTTGCGACATCGAAGAAGTCGTGGATCGCGGTGGGAAGCGCAGTGTCCGCTGCATCGCACCCAACTACAGGCTGCGGCGTGAAAAAGTTCGGCGTGTAGGCGCCGCCCGAGCCGACGAGCGCAGGGGAGTTGAACCCTGGAATCGTGCCAAGCGGCGGGAATGCGGTCGCAGGAAATGAGACGTAATCGCGCGCCGCGATATCATAAATCGCATGCACACCGAAGTTGGTGTCTGTTGTATCGGTCACGAGCAGCAACTGACCGTTTCCGGCAGCAAGACCATCGACGTCCACAAATGCATCGCCCGGCAGACCGTCAAGTCGAGTCACTCCGGCCGGGTTATCCGGGTCCGTGCTAAAGCCCGTGGGGTTGTCAGGATTGATGGCAAAGATCGAACGACAGACGACGCACTCGACACCTTCGTCTGGCGGTGTTTCATTCGCAAGGTAAATGCGATCGGTCAAGGGATCGTAATCAATTGCGGATGCAGATTGCATATCGAAGTTGATGAACGCGGCGGGATTGCTGTCCGAGCAACTCGGGACTGTGATCGAACCCGGCAGATCAGCGTAATCCACAAGCACAGTCGCGAGCATTGTCTGGGGATCGATCGCGTAGATGCCATCCGCGTGTCCGAGCGGACCGCACTTCGGTTCGAGAAGCGCCGTTGCATACAACAACTTCCGTTTCGTGTCGTAGGCAAGCCCGGTCACAGTGATGAAGTTGCCCTGCTCCTCCGCGCCTCCAGCGGGAAACTCCGCGATACGAGGGACTTGAGGGTGTGTTACCGGGTTATCGAGATCGTCGTAGCTGAAAATGAAAACACGGTTGGCGAACAGAGGGGTGTTGTTGTTCGGGAGTGCGCTGATTCCAAAGATGAGCAGATCGGTAGAATAAAATCTGCGATTCTCATCGTCGGCTGCGAGGGCGCGAAGATTTGCCTCAACGAACGTATTCGGATCATCATCGCCGAAGGGCGGTTGTGATAACCCGGGCAAAAGAAATGGCTGAAAAACCTGCGTTGATGAGCCATCCGGAGCAATGAACTGAGCCTCAGGCGGGAAGGAATTCGGCCCCGCTCCACGGCCATTCAGAGCTAGAAATTGGGCACTCGCGCTCGTCGAGAACAAAATTGCGGTTGCTGTCAGTGCTGTCATTCGTGCGAGGGGCATTCGCCTGCTCCCTTAAAAAGCTGTGTGAAACACGATCTCATTGGGCATCCAGAAGATGAGGCTTGTTTGCCCGCGACTGTCCAAAGCTGTGGACCGGTTTCAACCGGTCCACAGCTGCAATTGATGTATTTGCTCAAGCAAAATCGCTCGATGCATGCCAGTGATCAGTGGCGACGTCGTCTCGCTGAGGCCAGACCGGCACAAGCGAGGAGACCGGCCATGCCGGGAGCGGGCACCGCACCTCCGCCAGCGATAATGCCGACGTCGGGGATTGTGACAAGGGCAATCTTAGAGATCGTGAGCGTGAACTCCTCGGCACCAACCACGGAGGCAGCGCCATCTGTGAGATCGTCGAAGGTAAGCTCGATGTAGCCGAAGTGGAAGCTACCGGGCACGGGGCCGCTTGTGTCATCGGCTTGGAGGACGAAGCCAATGTAGCCAAGGTCGCCATCTACAGCGTCCTCGAATTGCCCGTTGTTCGATGGGGTGCCGAAGGATACCGCTTCTGAGAACAAGATATTGCCGGTCGATCCGACAGCGGGCGGATCGCTGAACGGTGCAGTGGGGAAAGAATCGATTACATCACCAGCCAAAAAGAATGCGTCTGAAACTCTGGTTGCCGAGCCATCCCCTGGGCCGCCAAACCCCACTTCAAGGCCTCGCTCTGATCCAAGGATGCTTGAGCTGTTGCGCACAAAGATGTCAATGTCAGTCGCTGCGCCGAAGTCCGGGATGTCGAATGTGAACACGCTTGTGCCGGTGGCAACGTCACTGAAAGACAGCGTCTCGTTGACATCAGCCATAAAGACTTGGGCGGACAACGCGGAGGTGCTGAGTGCTGCGCCAGCACCCACTGCGATAGCAGTACGGAACACGGACTCTCTCATTGATGATCCTTTCGGGCTGTAAACAAACAGATGGGTTACACAACCAACCACTACACTCAGCGTACACCAGAAAGTTCGCGGGTCAAGACTTCCTAAAAACTCATCTAAATCGCTGATTTATCATCAAGAATCAATGCCCTGCCATCAAAATAGATGGTAAACTGAGTGTATCTAGTGCTTGTCACTAGCTATTGGTTGGTGAGTTGCAGCGACACATGCCCATGATTCGATACTTCCTCTACACAGATTCAGTTGGATCGAGCCGCAATGGATAGAAACCCGTCTCTGCAACCAGACCGCTCGGTGATCGCAAAGCAACTCGAATCGTGCCTCGATCGCCTCATCTCCGAATGGACGCAGGCGATGCAAGCACTGGGCCTTGCAAAGACTTCGACATGGACTGAGATTGCGGAATGCCTTGAACTGGATCGCGGCACGGCTCAGCGTTTGGTTCGAATCGCCCGCATCAGCCACCCAACAGCGTCTTCAC
>JBCDAP010000248.1:0-4102 GCA_039185335.1 Planctomycetota bacterium
CGGATAGGTGAGATCGACGGGTATGTCGGACGTTCTTGACCAAAGTGAAGTCGATGCCCTTCTCGCAGCTGTGGACTCCGGAGAAGTTGAGGAAGAAACCGAGAGTCTTCAAATATTCTCGCGGACCCGCCGGGATCTCGAGAATGTCGAGGTTCGTTCGTATGATTTTAAGCGTCCCGAGCGTGTCTCAAAGGACCAAATGCGTGCGATCGAGACGCTGCACGAGACGTTTTCTCGAAGCTTTGGCGCTGCGTTGTCCGGGTTTCTGCGCACGATCGTGGAGGTCTCGCTTTCCAACTGCGAGCAGATGACCTACTCGGAATTCACCGCCGGGCTGCCGAACCCGACCAGCTTCAACCTAGTAGGTGTCGAGCAGCTCGAAGGACAGATCTGTCTCGAGATCAGCCCCCTGATCATCTATCCCATCATCGACCGCCTGCTGGGCGGCACCACGCAGGAGCTGTTCATTCCGCAGCGGCCGATGACCGCGATCGAACGTCGACTGATTGGGCAGGTGCTCGAGCGGGCGATCGGCTCGTTGTCCGAAGCATGGTCGAGCGTCCGTGATCTGGCGTTCATTGTGGGTGAGAGCGAATCGAACCCGCAGTTGGTCCAGATTGTGCCGCCCAACGAAGTGGTCGTGGTGGTCGGGTTCGAGATCAAGATGGCCAACCGTGCCGGTACGATGAACCTGTGCATTCCGTATGCCGTTATCGAGCCCTTGATGGACGACATCGCGGCTCAAAGTTGGTTCAACACCGGACGCCTGAAAGGCTCTGGTGCTCACGCGAACACGATTCAGGGCCAGTTGTCCGAAGCGGTGCTCACGGTCACAGGGCTGTTGGCAGAAACAACGATCACGGTTCAGGATCTGCTTGATCTGTCGGTCGGGGATCTGATCATGACCGAGAAGGCCGCGAATCGACCTGTGGTTTTGTGTGTCGAGGATGAGCCGAAGCTGCTCGCGAATCTTGGCCAGCACAAAGGCAACCGGGCGCTTAAGGTTGATCGAGAGATCCACGTCGGTGAGCGTGTGATCTGACTCGAGATTGGTTGGGGCTAGAGCGTCGCGGCCCAGTCAACCGCCTCCTCACGATCGCTGCAGATGGTGAATTTTCTAGTGAGGTTGAGCATGCCGAGCAGTTCGTCGATCGGTTGTTCGATGTTTGTGAGGCAAAACGGTGCCGAGCGGTCCGAGCAGAACTCGTCGATCTGAAGCAGTGCCGCGATACCGATCGAGGTCACAAGATGGCAACCGGACATGTCGAGGACGAGTCCGGCTCCGTCGCGATCGGGCAGCAAGCGGATGGCTTCGGCGCGGAGTTCATCAGCCGAGGCATGATCGAGAAAGGGCGGGCACTCGAGGACGAGAATCTGCTCATCTGGGCCCGCAAGGGTGTAGGGAAAATTTGGCATACGCTCTGACTGTGGCGGATCTGCCCTCAAAGGTCAATGCGGGCAAGATTGACCTTTGAGGCGGGTGGCGGCTAGGATGTTTCGTCTGGAATGTGTTCGATGCCCGTCGGACGGGTATCGGAGGTGTACTGATGGTTTTGATGGTTCAAGTCAATGCATCGTAACGCAGCGCCAACACAGAGGCGGCATGGCCGCCTTCATTGGCGTGGGCGAAACCCACGGCGGGGGCGGTTACCCATGAGGTAACGCTTCTTCCAACGGCGATGCGGCGAGTTCCGCAACCCATCAGGCCACACGCGTTCCACGCGTCGGTGGCCTGTGTTTGTTTTTGAGTCCCCACCGTTGTTCTTCCCTCTGCTCGCGGATCAGCCACCGCTGATCTCCAGGCTTTTGTTCCCGTTTGCATAAACCCGACAACTCGACATCTAGGCAATTCGAAAGCCAGAAAACCAGCTCGGAGACCTCACCATGTTTGACCCACAAGAAATGATGCGACTGCTCGACTCGATCGCTCGCGAACGCAATGTCGAGCGAGATGTCTTAGTCGCCAATCTTGAACAAGCCATGGTCTCGGCGCTGCGTCGCCACTATCAAACGCTCGATACCGAAGAGTTCGCCTGCAAAATCGACATCG
Organism: Planctomycetota bacterium; assembly: GCA_039185335.1. Taxonomy (GTDB): domain Bacteria; phylum Planctomycetota; class Phycisphaerae; order Phycisphaerales; family UBA1924; genus JBCDAP01. The sequence continues at coordinate 2,051 of JBCDAP010000248.1, forward strand.
TGACCGGCAGCATGCAGATCACCCGCCACGATGCCCCGCTCGAAATCGACCCAGGCACGCTCGGCCGGATCGCGGCACAAACGTTCAAGCAGGTCATGATCCAGCGTTTCCGTGAAGATGAGCGGAATTCGCTTTATGAGGAATTCTCGAAGCGCGTTGGCGAGATCTTGACAGGCGTTGCCCAACGGTACGAAGGTGGCTCTCTGGTCTGCCAGATCGGTAGAGCGGAAGGATTCATGCCCCGATCGGAGCAGATTCCTGGTGAGCAGTTCCATTCCGGTGATCGTGTTCGCTGCCTTTTGCTTGATTGCCGAGAGGTTGGTAACCAGGTCAAGATTGTATTGAGCCGAGCACACCCGGATTTCATCAAGAAGCTGTTCGAGGTCGAGGTGCCGGAGGTGTCAGAGCGTGTGATCGAGCTGAAGGCGATGGCTCGCGAGCCCGGGTATCGCACGAAGGTCGCGGTCGCATCGATCGACACCAAGGTCGATGCGGTCGGTGCGTGCGTTGGTGTGCGCGGCACGCGCATCAAGAACATCGTCGATGAGTTGAACGGAGAGAAGATCGACATCGTTCGCTGGAACGAGTCTTCGCAGGTTCTGATCCAGAACGCATTGAAGCCCGCTGAAGTGAATGAAATCAGCTTGTGCTTCGAGCTAGGCCGCGCGACGGTCGTTGTTGACGATGAGCAGCTCTCGCTCGCAATCGGGAAGCGCGGACAGAACGTTCGCCTCGCGGCTCGCTTGACTGGTTGGGATGTGGACATCCTCACGCCGGAAGAGTTCAACAAGGGTCTGGAGATCATGGCCACCACGCTGAAAGAAGCGGGCGAGATCACCGAAGACCAACTCGACCGCCTTGCTGCATTGGGCATCATCAGTGTGTTCGACGTGGAGGAGGTCGGGATCGACATCCTCACCGAGGAACTCGAGATGGAGCGCGGGCTTGCCGAGACGCTCGTTCAAGCCGCCTCGGAGAAGGCGGTGGTTGTCGCGGAGCAGCAAGCGATCGAGAAGGAAGAGGCGGAGAAGCGTCGTGCCGAAGAGCGGTCGGCGTTGGAGCAAGGACTGCCTCTGCCCGGCACGGCGGACGAGCAAGCAGATGCCGCCGCAGCGGCGATCCTCGGAGATCTGGTCGGCGGTCCGTCATCAGAGAAACCCGCCCCTTCTGAGGAGCAGCCAGCAGACGCAGACCCGGATGCCGACGGGCGAGCCGAGGCGATTCTGTCGGGCGGTGACGAGCAGAACGAATCGAAGGACGACTAAGAATTGATAACGAACGAATTGTAAAAGGATGAAGCAAACAGTTGGCGAGGCAACGACGAGTCTTTGAGATCGCGAAGGAACTGGGCGTCAAGTCCAAGGCGATCGTTGAGAAATGCCAAGATAAAGGTTTCTCGGAAGTAGCCAACCACATGACGTTGATTCCGCCATCACTTGAAGCCCTCATAAGGCACTGGTTCACGCAATACGAAACTGACTGAGAACAAGCAGCACACAGCCCGAGACGAGATCATTTTCTGAGGTACCCATTTGGCCAAGCAACGACGAGTCTTTGAGATCGCGAAGGAACTGGGCGTCAAGTCCAAGGCGATCGTTGAGAAATGCCAGGACGAGGGCATTCCGAACATCACGAACCACATGTCCAGCATCTCGGTGGGCCTAGAAGCCACGATCCGCGAGTGGTTCAGTGGCGACGCGGAGGATGCGCCGCACACCGCTGTCGAAACCGGGAAGAAGGTCGACCTCGAGAAGGTCAAAGCCAAGCCGCGGAAGCGTGCGGCGAGCAAGGCCACAGCCAAGCCCGCCGCGAAGAAGGCAACCGCGAGCGGCGGAGACGATCAGAGCGCCGAAGACGAGGGCGGTGTCGCCACGCTGACAGAAGAAGCACCGGTCGAAGAACAAAAGGTTGTGACCCAGGCACCGCCGGCGTCTGAGAAGACTCCACCACCTTCTCAACCAACTCAGGTTCCAGCTGCACGAACAGTCGCTGCTCCCCGCACTCCCGAGGCTCCGGTGGCTCCGTCTTCGGACGAGCCACCCCTGGATGACC
>JBCDAP010000249.1:0-4092 GCA_039185335.1 Planctomycetota bacterium
CAGGTGCCGATCCGGAAACGTAAACCGGTGGAGACTCTGTCAGAAACCACGAGCGAATTGCCTGATGCGACCCAAGAGTGAGCCTTGAGCCAAGCGGTTCTTCTCTATTTGCATGCTTATGTGACACTCGCTCTGGTTGGGCTCATCTGGACTATTCAATTGGTTCACTATCCGCTGTTTCTTCGCGTGCCGAGCGAAGCTTTTCCTGACTACGGCCGTGCGCACATGAAGCGGATCAGTTGGTTGGTGGGTCCTTTGATGCTTGGAGAGCTCGTGACGGCGATCTTGCTCGTCGCCATACCAGGCGAGATCCCCGCGTTGTTGGTGTGGAGTGGTCTTGGCGGCGTGCTCCTGATCTGGATTTCGACGGCCTTTGTTCAAGGGCCGATCCATCCGAAGATCACCGATTCTTTCGATGAGACCCTGCATCGAAGACTCGTACGCACGAACTGGTTTAGGACGGTCGTGTGGACAGCGAGGGGGGTGCTCGTTCTGATCATGCTCGATATGTTGCGTACGGCAGCGCCATGAGCACGACGAGCAAGAGGCTCGATGCCGGCAACCGCCTTCGCTCCGCTGACGCTCTCGCGGTGATCTTTGGCGACCAGCTGATTCCTCCTCGGGATCATCCTGCTCTTCGCGCGATCAAGAAGGAGCGAGATGTCGTTCTCATGATGGAGGTCGACGCGGAGCAGCAGGAAGGACCTTCTCACAAGCAGCGGACCGCTCTGTTTCTCGCCGCGATGCGCCATTATGCTCTCGATCTCATCGATCTTGGGTACAGCGTCCGGTACGTTCGGCTCGATCATCCCAGCAACACGCAGAGCTTCGCGGGTGAGGTGGATCGAGCTGTGGCAGCGCTGACGCCGAGGCGGATTGCGGCGATGCACCCTGGAGATTGGCGTGTCTTCGAGGAGATCCAGCGATGGGAACGTTCGATCGTGGAAGTGAAAGAGGTCGTGGTTATTGAAGACCCGTACTTCTTCACGACTCCGGATGCGTTTGCTGCTTGGGCGAAGGGGAGAAAATCCCTCACGATGGAGTACTTCTACCGTGAGCAGCGGCGTGCGACCGGCTACCTGTTGGACCAGAACGGCGATCCCCTCGGCGGAGCGTGGAACCACGACAAGCAGAATCGCCTCGCGTTCAAAGATCACCCGCGCCCGCCCGGACCGCCTCTCTTTCGGATCGATTGCACGACTCGCGAAGTCATCGATCTCGTGAGCGAACGCTTCACGGATGCTCCGGGCAAGCTCGACGCTTCGTCTTTTACCTGGCCCGTGACGACAGAACAGGGGGAGCAAGTCCTTGATCGGTTTGTTGAAGAGTGTCTCGAGCGATTCGGACCTCATGAAGACGCGATGTGGACCGAACAGCCCTTCCTCTACCATTCCATGCTGAGTTCATCGCTGAATCTGCATTTCCTTGATCCCAAGCGGTGCTGCGAGAAGGCGATCGAGGCGTACGAGCGGGGGCGTGCTCCGATCAATTCAGTCGAAGGATTTGTTCGGCAGATCCTTGGCTGGCGAGAGTACATCCGTGGTGTGTACTGGTACGAAGGTGCTGGGTACCGCGACCGTAACTTCCTTCGCAGCGATGGGAAGCTTCCGGGTCTGTACTGGGATGGCCAAACCGATATGCGGTGTTTGCGAGAATGCGTTTCCTCGGTGATCGATCACGCGTACGCACACCACATCCCGCGTCTGATGGTTCTGGCAAACTATGCCATGATCGCGGGAGTATCGCCGCGCGCGATCGGGGATTGGTTCTACGGCATGTTTGTGGATTCTGTGGATTGGGTGACAACTCCCAATACCATCGGGATGGGGATGCACGCTGACGGTGTTCGCTCGGCGGATGGATCGGTCGAGTCTTGGCCCGTGGTCGGCACGAAGCCTTACGCTGGCGGTGCAAACTATATCAACAAGATGAGCAATTACTGTGCTCACTGCCGATATGACCATAAGTCACGAAGAGCAGAGACCGACTTGGATCGGCCGCCTTGTCCTTTCAACGTGTTCTTTTGGGATTTCTTGATCCGCCATGAGGATGTTTTTTCTAAAAACCACCGGATGGGCATGATGATGAAAAACGTCGCAAAGATGCCTTCTGATGAGCGTGTAGCAATTACAGTGACCGCGAAGTCGTATCGCGAGAAGTTTGGTGTCTCGAACCGAGAGGACAATTGACCCGTGCGCGCACTGATGTGGTTCCGTTCTGATCTTCGCGTCGCCGACAACACTGCGTTGACCGCAGCCACGCGGGACGCAAAGAGGGGCGTCGTGGCTGTGTTCTTCATTGCTTCTGCTCAGTGGATCGAACACGACATGGCGCCTGTTCGCGCTGAGTTCGCGCTCCGATGCCTCGCCGAGCTTCGAGGCAAGCTCCAGAGTCTTAACGTTCCTTTGCTTGTGCGCCATGTTCCGCGATATCAAGATGCCTCATCCGAGCTGCTGGCCCTTGCCGGAAAGCACGAGTGCGACGCAGTCTATTTTAATGACGAATACGAATGGAACGAACGCAAGCGTGACGAGGCGGTCGTTGATGCGTTCGAGGCTTCGGGTCGGCGTGCGCATCGCTTCACAGACCAGGTCGTCTTCCTACCCGGAGACATCCGCACCGGGGATGGCGGGTTTTACAAGGTCTATTCTCCATTCAAACGCCGTTGGTTCGGTGTTCTTGACGAGCATGGCTCGCTCCCATCCGTTCCGTCTCCGAAGAAGCAGCGCGAAAGCGTTGGTGTCAAAGCCGAACCGATCCCGGATGGTGTCGATGGCTTCGATTTTGAGAATCGGAAGCACTGGTCGGGTCTCTGGCCGGCGGGCGAAAAGGCCGCGGCATCACGCCTGGACGATTTTCTTGCTGCACCGATCCTTCAATACAAGGAGCAGCGCGATTTCCCCGGGGTGAACGCGACCGCCATGATGTCCCATCACCTTTCGGTTGGAACGATCTCCCCCCGCACTTGCATTGCGAAGGCCATGGAACACACGAAGGCTCGGATCGACCAATCGAAGGACGGCCCATCACACTGGATTAGCGAGGTCATCTGGCGAGAGTTCTATCGTCACATCATCGTGGGTTTCCCTCGTGTCTCGCGCGGGCGTGCCTTTGATGAGCGCACAGAAAGCATCGACTGGTCCAACAACAAGGAGCACTTTGAAGCTTGGAAGAAAGGGCAAACCGGCATTCCGATTGTCGACGCAGCCATGCGTCAGCTCCTTGACGTCGGCTGGATGCACAATCGTTTAAGGATGATCGTGGCGAGTTTTCTGACCAAAAATCTTCTGGTCGACTGGCGTTGGGGCGAGCGTCACTTCATGAAACACCTGATCGACGGTGACCTCGCCCAGAACAATGGCGGGTGGCAGTGGGCCGCGTCGACTGGGACCGATGCCCAGCCTTACTTCCGGATCTTCAATCCGGTTTCGCAGAGCCAGAAGTTCGATCCGGATGGCACTTTCTTGCGTCGCTATCTTCCTGAGCTCGACGATGTTGATTCCGCTGATCTCCATGATCCTGATCGGATCGCCAAGGGGCTCTGGAGTCCTGCTTATCCGGAAGCGGTTGTTGATCTGAAGACGTCCCGCAAGCATGCGATCGAAGTCTTTGAGAGAGTGAAGAAGTTTGGGGTCTGACCCGCTAGGCTTCGCTGATGAGCGATGCAACACTCCCATTGATCTTTGTCGAGCGCGAACCCCAGTCTTTGACCGAGACCCCGCCACTCCTCGTTCTTTTGCACGGCTTCGGTGCTTCCGAACATGATCTCATCGGGCTCGCTGATGAGTTGCCTTCCGAGCTGCATGTCGTCTCGGCCCGTGCTCCGATTGACCTTGCAGATGCCGGTATGCCAGGCGGATATGCCTGGTTCAACCTGATTTTTCGACCGGATGGGATCGCCTACGACGAGGATTCCGCCGAAGAGGGGGCGGCTCTGGCGCGCGCATTTGTCCGTGCAGCCCAGGAGCGAGCGAACGCTTCTCCCGAACGAACTTTCATTTTGGGATTCTCGCAGGGTGCGATGATGGCCCATTCGATTCTGCTCGAAGAACCCGAACTGATTGCCGGTGCGGCGTGCTGCTCGGGCAGAGC
>JBCDAP010000250.1:0-4076 GCA_039185335.1 Planctomycetota bacterium
CCAGTTTATGGCTTTCCGAGCACTGGAACGGAAGTGGGGTTCAAGGACATCGGCCCGATCGAGTCTCGTATTGGACGAGTTCCGATAACGCGATCGCTCGCTGGTCTCCCGCCTTTTCGGCGAGAGTCCGAGCCGAGGTCGAGGTCTACATTATCGCCCACGGCAATGAGGATGCTTCGGCTGGAAACTATATCGTTCGCCACGCCGGAGGAGAGACGGCCGCGACCGTTCGGCTTGATCAAGGCCAAAAATCTCGTGGATGGCACCCGTTGGGGACCTTTGATTTTGCAGGCGTTCCCGGTGAAGGGCTTGAGCTTCGCAAGACCGGCGGAGCAATGTACCGCGCCGCTGCTGCACGCTTCGGAGTGCATGGTGGCAGCGGTCAAGTGATCCAGAGCATCGTTGTTGACACACTCAACGCGGGTCCTCTGACAGAGCCCAATCCGTGGAAACCGGTCGACACGACATTCCCAGATATTGCAGGTCACAAGCATGAGTATGCGATCCGGCGCCTTGCCAATCGTGGCTATTTCGCCGCGACTGCGCAGGGGCGATTCAATCCGGATAACTCGATGAATCGCCTTGAGTTCGTCTATTTGCTCGTTCATGCTATCGATAGCCTCGGAGAGCCTCGAGTTCCAGGTGCAATGCCTCTGGACCCTGCTAATGACATTTCTGAATCGATGCAGCGTGCGCAAGGCCTTCGGCTCATTTCGTCTAGCGATGAGACCCTTCATCTCACGATCGCAGAACTCGAATCAATGATCGACCAAGCCGTTGAGCAGACGCGCCCAGGAGTGATATGGATCGACTCACGGCGTCGTCGCGTACAAGGAGATCAATTGCGGATTGCCACTCGCGCTGATGCGGCAGTTGCCTTGTGGTGGTTTGTTGAAGAAGTCATCGAATCAGGGCCTCCCGTTGGTGAGTGGCAACTGACATTCATCGAGGAGTTTCTGGGGAAGGACCTCGATACGGATGTCTGGAGATCCGAAGCTGGTGCGCCAGGACACATCATGTCGAGCAGGTGGCCTGAGAATGTTGAAGTCAGTGGTGGTTTCTTGCGTCTTCTTACAAAAAAGGAAAGTCGTGCTGGCAAAGCTTGGACATCCGGAAATGTTTGGACGCGATCGTTCAAGCAGCAGTACGGATACTTTGAGGCCAGATTACGCTGTGGTAATTCAACAGGTCTGAATAACGCGTTCTGGCTTATGAACAAAGACATCCGGCCCGGCGATTTGCAGTTCGAGATTGATATGACAGAGGCTCGCCATCCGAACCAGAATCTTATATCAGTACACGATTGGGCGGACGAGCACGCGGTAGATTCGGAACTCGTTGTTACTGAGGAATCAACGAGCGAGCATTTTCATGTTTATGCAGCAGAATGGACACCTACAAGGGTTGTGTTCTATTTCAATGGACGCAAGCTCCGCGAGGTTCGGCATGACTACTGCCATGCCCCGTCTCCAATCCGTTTGAGTTCTGCTGTTGGATCCTTTGCGGGGCGTGTCACCGATGCTCTTGATGGCACCGCGATGGAAGTTGATTACGTTCGTGTCTTTATGCCTGCCGACCGTCGCATCCGAGGTTCGGAAGAGCCGGCGGCGGTGGAATGAAGCAAAGCACACCGCACGTTGCTCTTCTTGTTGATACCGCCACCGGTTGGGGGCGTCGTCTGATTGAAGGGGTCCTCTCATATGTAAGATCAACCGGGAGATGGCGTGTTTGGATCGATGCCCATGGCCGAGACGATCCGCTTCGTCTTCCGCCGGGATGGTCGGGCGATGGCGTCATTGCTCGCATCAACAATGAAACGATGGCGTATCACCTGGAGCGTGCAGGTGTTCCTGTGGTGAATGTCTCCTCGATTGAGCTTGAAGGTGTGCAGGATTTTCCACGTGTGACTCAAGACACCGCAGCGACGGCTCACATTGCTTACGAGCATCTTGCCGAACGTGGTCTGCGTCATTTTGGGTATTGCGGACCTACGACACTGCCCTACGTCAAAGCACAGATCGAAGCTTTCGAGCATGCGGTGAAGAATGGGGGGCACACCTGCAGCGTTTTCGATCCGGGTGGAAGAGAGGGGAGTGATGCCAACTGGGGGTTACAGGTAGATGCCCTTTGTCACTGGATCTCTCGGCTTCCCAAGCCGGTTGGCATTTTGTGCTGGGCTACATTTCGTGCACAGGAAGTTCTCGAAGCGTGTCATCGCCTAGGCGTGGAGGTGCCAGAAGAAGTCGCGGTGCTCGCTGGCGACGATGATGATCTGATCTGCGATCTTACGAACCCACCACTTTCTGGCATCGTGACGCCATCTGAGCAGATCGGCTTGAAAGCTGCAGAGTTGTTGAACAAACTCATGGATGATCAAGTCGTAGAGGCAGAGCCCATTCGCTTACGGCCGACTGGTGTGATCGCGCGTCTCTCTACTGATACGCTCGCGATCGATGATGAGCATATTGCGAACGCTGTGAAGTTCATCCGAGAGAATAGCTCGCGCCCGATCCAGGTTGCGGACATCTTGAAGAAAGTGCCTGTATCGAGGCGAGTGCTCGAACGGCGTTTTTCGCAAGTTCTGGGAAGATCACCGGCAGAAGAGATTCGACGCGCCCGTCTCTCGCACGCAGTAAGCCTGCTTGTGCATACGGATCTGACGATTCCAGAGGTTGCGGCACGCTCTGGTTTAGGGACACCGCAGTATCTCGGCAGGCTGTTCGGGCGGTACTACAGCATGAGTCCGCGGAAATTCCGTGAGCAGGCACGCGCACACTGAGGTTGAAATGGAGACAAAACGAACGCAGGAGGAGCTGTCGACTAGCCAGGAATCGATACACATCGATGCTGGGCCGATCGATCTTGGAGTATTGATTCGATCTCGTGATCGGTTCATTGTTATGGCGGATCTGTCCGGAGTCCCTGATGGTCGAGGTGTATTGCAAGAGCAAGAGTTGATTCTTCCGGACTACAGGTCCTCAGCATACTTTGCTGGTGCGCAACGTTTCGGCATCGATCCCGAGAGAGTGACTTGGCCGGACGGGTGCAACCAACTTCAGCCACTGGTTTATGAGCGGCTCGCCGATTTGAAAGAAGGTGGCTTGATGGTGCTGGCCGAATTGTCGGACGGGCGTTGTCTATGTTTGCTTCCGATTGCAGGCCGCGAAGCTGTGAGCTGGTTTGGATCCAAACCGCATGACATCACGCTCCGCGTCGGGACGCTGGGTGACGCGATGTACCAAGGGCATGCTGATCTTCTTGCAGTTGCAGTTGCTGAGTGCCCAGCGGCTGCAGCCTCAAATGCGTGGTCCATCGCGACGCGGGCACCAACCGTGCGAGGCTGGCTCACGCTCCGACAGAACAAGACTTTTCCGCGCATCTTCGAACGTCTAGGGTGGTGCAGTTGGGAGGCTTTTCGCGCAGATATCGATGAAGGGAAGCTACGCGAGACGTTTCGCGGCATTGGGCGATCAGATGTTCCGATCAAATGGGCGATCATCGATGATGGATGGCTTGATGGTCTTTCGACTCGCCATACCGATCCGCGCCAGTGCGACGATCGGGCACTTCTCTCGTTTACATCGAATCCAGATCGGTTTCCGGATGGCTTGAGTAGCCTTGTTGATTCCATGCATCGCGCGGGGATCGAAGACGCCGGACTTTGGCTGAACTTCAATGGATATTGGGAGGGGCTTCACGCGACCCACCAGATTCGTGAATTGGATAGCCATCTCTTTGAAGTTAAACCGGGGGTGCTGCTGCCACGGCCTAGCCAGGAGTCATCCCGAGCGTTTTATGACACAATGCTTCTAGGGGCACGTCACGCTGGCTTTTCTTTTTTGAAGGTCGACAACCAAGCAAAAAACCTGGATTTTTACGCATCAGCTGTTCCGAATGCAGCCGAGGCATCTGCAGAAAACAGTGCATCACTCGAGGCTGTAAGTGCAGCAGGATTTGATGCGATGATCAATTGCATGGCACACAACAACGTCTGCGCCTTTTCGACCGTGTGGAGTGCCGTCACTAGGTGCAGCGAGGATTATCTGAAAGGCGATCCGTGGCGGGCCAAAATGCAC
>JBCDAP010000251.1:0-4065 GCA_039185335.1 Planctomycetota bacterium
GCCAGGTCTCTGTGAGCGGGACATCGAGTTCGCTTGCAAGCGTAGTGAGTTGCCGCCACGAAAGATCGGCAAGCGGTGTTTCGATCGCAACACCCTTTGGCTCTTGATCGAGTTCGATCAGACGAGTGATCAGTTGTGCTTGTTCGGAAGCAGTGAAGACCGCGTCGAGATCGCCTCCGCACACAACGGGCCAGATGACCTTGGAACAATTCAAGCGAGCCGCGCGAGCCGAAGCCCGAAGCAGTTCTTGGGCGACGTCCATGTTTCGGTCTTGTGGCCAAGCGGCCGAAGCCTTGGTTGTGTCTTCCATCTGAGGCAAGGCGGCGGCTTCGATCACCTCGCCCAAGCCCAGCAGCGTGGCCTGCTGTTGGACGAATGAGACCCGCGATGACCATGCGGGCGCATCCTTCGGGACGAGAGCCGAGCCCTCGGGAGGGCACCAGGCATGAACCCGTTGGTTTGCTGAGGCGCGTTCGAGCGCTGAGACAGCCGCGACCAAGGCGGGCAGACCGCCATCGTGGATAACAAGAATGTCAGACGGAGAATCGGACATAGTGCACACCTTGCATCGGTACTCTACCCGATACGAGGGCAAAAAATGAGACAAGCCCGCGAGGATTGTCTCGCGGGCTTGTGATCAAGGCTTAAAGGTGAGCCATTCGCAGGGGGTTATTCGGCGTCCGTGGGCTCGCCAAGCTGAGCAATCGCATCGTCGACGGCCACTTGGGAACGAAGAAGGAACAACGCCGTTTCGAGCTGCGGATCAAGACCATCTTCGAGAATGGGGCCTGGATCGACAAACACAGGATCGCCGGCTTCGTTGGTATCGTAAATATCCGCCTCGCGACGCTTGTCCAGTGCATCGGCGATCTGGTCTGGCAGCATCTCAACAGTCACATGCGGGTCAACGCCCCATGTATCCGAGTTCATGCGTCCACGGTGGATCAGTCGACCATCAGGAAGCTTGTAGTACTGGGTTGTGAGTTTGAACAACGCCCGCCCGATCTCGAAAACGTTCTGGACCGAACCTTTTCCATACGAGCGATCGCCAACCAGAACCGCACGCTCGTGATCCTGGAGTGCGCCCGCGACGATCTCTGAAGCAGATGCCGAGCCGCCATTAATCAGCACGACCAGGGGGATGTCGTCATCGACGATCTGGCGTCCCCAACGGGCCGAGTGCGAATCGACCTGGTTACCGTCGCGATTCTCCTGGGTGACGATCGTGCCGCGATCGACAAACATGTTGACGATCTTGACCGCTTCACCGAGGAGCCCGCCCGGGTTGAAGCGGAGGTCCACAATGATGCCGCGGACTCCCTGAGCCTTCATCTCGCGGATGGCACGCGCGGTCTCGGAAGCGGTGTCACGGTTGAACTGTGTGAGGCGGACGTAGCCCAGATCGTTGTCGTGATCGATCATCCAATCCCAGTCGAGTTCGTCCGCGCCGGTTCGACGCCATCCTTTGACCGAGTGGATCGGGATCTTGGCACGCACAAGCTCGACATCGATTTCTTCTTCATCTCGCTTCAGCGTGAGAAAGACCGCGGTCCCGGCGGGCCCAGTGATCTGATCTACCGCTTGGTTGAGCGAGATACCAACAGTCGAACGACCATCGATCTTCGTGATCAGATCGCCCGCACGAACGCCCGCGTGGAATGCGGGTGTGCCGGACAGGGGCGTGACCACTTCGATATCGAATGCTTCGGTCATCGAGATCTGGATGCCAACTCCGGTGAACGCGGCTTGGATGGAACGCTCGAAACGTTCACGCTCGTCGGGCCAGATGATTGCCGAGAACTCGTCGAGTTCCGAAACGGAGCCGTTGCCGAATTCGTGCAGCAACGCTGATTCTGCGATGCTGATTGATGCGGTGTTTGCCGCGAGCAGTTCGCGGATTGTTGACGTCAAGGCATGCACGTCGCCGGACTGATCCTCGCGAGCAAGGCGACGGCGAAGGATCTCCACATCCGCCGCGAAGCGACCGAGCTTTTGAGGATCGGAAAGCGTTGGAAACGCCTCGGCTAGATCACCCGTGGTGACCATGGTGGTCACCGCATCAAGGCCTGCGGTCAGGATCTCGTCCATGGAACGACGCTCGACATGGTCGCGTGACGAGTAGAGCAGGGCCTTGATGACCATGCGATCGGTCACGTTCTCGAGCTTGGTTTTCCAGTCATCGCCGAGTTCGTTGTACGCCGGCAGGGCGTCCTCGCCCTCAGCAAGACGCTGCGCGTTCCGCATCTCGTGCAAGCGTTCGGGCACGTACAAGCGGATCATCGCGATCCGTTGCCCGATCTGCTTGAGTTCATCCTCGTAGCGTTGCTCTTGCTCGAAGAGCACGTTCAGTCGGCTATAAAAAGTTAACGCCTCGAGCCATTTGCCGGACTTTGCGTCCGCTTCGGCCCGTGCGATCGAGCGGTTGATAATCGAAGAGATCTCTTCTTCGGCAAGAAGCTCGTCCTTGTCGGTGGCAAGCACGTGGAGCTCGACCACAGACTTCAAGGCGCTAGCAAGGTCATCCTCGCCGAGTGCTTCACCCAGCTCGTTTCGTGCTTCTTGGAGCTTCTCTGCCCTGAGTTCCTCACGGGTTTCAACAGAAGCTTCGAGATGCTCGATCGCGTTGTTCAGTTTCCCGAGATTCGCGTTGCTCGCGTTCGGTGGCAAGGCTTTCAGCAGTTCGATGGCGCTAGAAACCTTGCCCGCCTCTGCCCGTTGCCAGATTGTGTCAGACCAGTTCTCGAGCGAAGCCGTGATCGATGCTGGGTTGTCGTTTGATTGTCCGTTCGAAGCGGGGGCGAGACAGGCGGCCGAGACGAGCACGGCACCGATAAGTGCTTTGGAGAAAAACGGAACACAGAATCGATTGTCTGGCATGCAACACATCCTAATGAGGGGTCCTTGACCTTTGGTACGAGCCGATCATGCTCACTCACGAACATGTACCGCCCGGAGATTGTTTCGCTTCGCTATCTATTCGCTCCATCGGGCCGATAGCAGGTCGGCTTGGAGTGAAAGATACCTCGAATCCGATCAGATCCCGATCTTGGCCCGATTGGGGGGCTTGTGCGGAAAAACCGAAACGCCTTGGTTCGCGTAGTGTGTGACCATGCTTGCCACGATTCTGACCATGCTGGCACAGACGGAGGTATCCGAAACGCCAATTTTGAATACCCCAGAAAAAGGGGTTTTTTCGGCGGCTGTGCTGGCCATGATCGGCGTCGCCGTTGCTGCTTTGGTGATCCTGTTCTGGGGGCTCTCTGTGATGGCGCGGATGCGATTCCAACGGCGTTGGAGCGAGTTGGACGCCATGCAAGCGAAGATCGAGGCCCGGCGGTCGGCCTGGGAGCTCGCGGGCAAACGCGCTGCCACACCACCCCGACCCTCAGAATCGGAGGCGGCAGATGGGTGATCGCCCGATTGCTCTCGTCACAGGCGGGGCCAAACGAGTCGGAGCGGCGACGGCCCGGGAGCTGGCGCGAGCCGGATGTGAGGTTCACATCACCTATCGCACGAGCGCACAAGAAGCGGAGTCCTTGATCGAGGACATCGATGGTGGTGGAGCGCACCGCCTCGAACTCGAAACGACTTCCGAAGTCCATCGGTTCGCGAACGAGTTAGGCGACAAGCTAGGAGGGCGCTTGGATGTGCTGGTGCACAACGCCTCGGTCTACGACCCGACACCGATCGAGGGCTTTGATATCGAGCTAGCTCAAAGACAGTTTCTTGTGAATGCGGTGGCTCCGCTTGTTCTCACAGCGGGTCTCGCACCGACTCTCAGGAACACGATGCAGCAACACGGAGCGGGTGTGGTCGTGATGAGTGACATCCATGCGATCGGTCGACCGCGTCAGGGTTTCTCGGCGTACTCGATGAGCAAGGCGGCGGTGACCGAGATGGTCCGTTCGCTTGCACGAGATCTGGCGCCATCGATCCGCGTGAATGCGGTCGCGCCGGGCGTCGTCAAATGGCCCGACGAAGGGTATGAATCGGATGAGCATTCTCAACAGGCTTACCTCTCGCGCGTGCCTCTCGAACGCCCCGGCACACCTGAGGACGCAGCGC
>JBCDAP010000252.1:0-4050 GCA_039185335.1 Planctomycetota bacterium
CGGCGTCCCACCACACTCGAGATCATCGCATGGGAGCTTGCCGCTCCGAATCACCTGACCCATACCCTCAACCGCGCTCGCCTGGCTGTTGCGACCGAGTATCTCGATCGCTTTTTGCCCGAATCTGACATTCCCGATCGGATCCATCTCAGAAGGATCATGCAGACACTCGCCTTTGGTGTTGTCAGCCTGATTGTCCGCGGACGGACGACCGAAGTTCTGGCAGCCGGGTCGTTCGATCAGGAGGAGACCTGGGATGCTCTCAGCGGAACGATCACATCGCTTGTACGTGGCGTAAGTTCTGATTTTAAAACAACTTAGAATTTTTTTCTTTGATTTTCGGATGTGTCATTTGCAACCGGCATGTCTTGATTCCCATAATGTCACTGATGGGTGACATGAATCCACTTTCACCCAAGACAACCCGGATTTGTTCCTCACTGATTCTCTCTCTTTCTCCCACGGTGCTGTTCGGTTCGGCCCGCGACCGAGCCTCCTGACCCCCGCAAAGGGCACGGGTCGTTCCGGGCACACCAGTACTGGATCCTGCAGAAGGGCCTGTCCGAGTGGGCACGGGCAGGCCCGTTCGAGCCACCTGTCCCAATTCCTGCCTGGGCCGACGGCGTGACCGCGGTCGGCCCGGTTTTAACCCCCAACCACAACAGGCGATTGATCAAAGGTCCGAGGGAAGATCCACTTGTCTTCGTCATGCAAGTGATCGAGCTTCGCTTCGAGGAGATGGTGTATCCCGTCTTCGCTGTATCCGAAGCTGAACTTGCCTCTGAGTTCAAACCTCGCAAAGCCCAGAACGAGTTCGGTTCCTAACCCGGGTGAAGGCTTCGCCGTGATTGAGCGGCTTGGTTCTTCCCAGTGAAGTTCGAGCTTGCGGCTTCCATTTTCCGCCCTGTTCACGTTCCATCGCACAAAGACACGATTATCCGATTCCAGCTGGCCGTATTTCATCGCGTTGGCCACAAGCTCGTTGAAGATCATGCCGAACGCTCCTGCCTGGCGAGCCGAGATGAGCGTCTCGGGACCATCGAGTTCAAAGATACTGCTCAGATCTCCCGGGATCATCCGCATGATGAGCTTGTGTATGGGGACTGGTTCCCACTTTGTTTCCGAGAGGATGGAATGCACACCGGCCATCGCTCCGATACGTTGGCGTGCGGAAGCCGCAAACTCTTTAAGCGTGGTTTCTCGCGAGGCGGTGAGGTCGATCATCGTGAGCAACCCGGCCAACGAGTTCTTGACTCGGTGATCCAACTCCTTCAGCAATAAAGATTGCACCTCGATGCGTTTGCTCACTTCGAGTTCGGCTAAGCGCCGACGAGTGATATCCCGACCCACCGCCTGATAAGACCGATCAAGATTATTGTCAGCATCGATAGAGCGAACGGTCCACTCAAGCCAACGGTGGTCATCAGGGCGGAGTTCGACAGGCTCTGAAAACTGGATCGTATCCAGACCAGATCGCTCGAGAGGGTCCTCGCGATTGCCCTCTTGGTATTTCGAGAAGAGTGAGAAGAAGTGCTTGCCTTCCAGATTCGGGGCCGCGCATTCGAATGCTTTGACCATCGCACTATTCGCAAACACAATGGTCCCATCGGCACCGAAACGACAAATCATTTCGGTCTGATCTTCAACAATTGCGCGATACTTTGCTTCAGATGCCCGCAAGGCCTCTCGCGTCAACTCCAACTGCGTGATGTCCACCGCAACCATCACGACCCCTTGAACTAAGCCATCCGAACGCTGATCGGGAGCGAGATTCACCTGCATCGTGATGTCATGGCGATGATCATCATCGAAGTTCACTTCGAAGGAGGAACGATTTCCGTTGAGCGCATGATCGAGATGCGGCTCAAAGAGCATTGCGCCTTGATCACCCAGCAATCCTGTGAGTGACTTGAGATCTTCATTCGTTCCTTTCCATTCGTGACACTCTGCATTGGTGTACCGGAACGTCCGATCCGGGCGAACGTAGGCAATGAGCACAGGAGCATTGGTCGTAACAAGCTGAAGCTCTCGTTCGGAATCCTCGATCCGTTGACGCGCTTCTGTCTGTTCGGTGATATCCTGGATCGAGCCGATCCATCGATCAGGATCGCCCTCCTTGCAGACGAGTTTCCCTCTTCCGATCAAGGCTTTTACTTTGCCGTCTTTCAGGACACGGAACTGTTGTGTGTGCTCCTTCTTCCCGCGTGTATCGTGGTACAGATTCCTGAGCGTGGCTTCTCGATCTTCCGAGAGCAACCTTGACGCCACTTCCTCGACCCGGACTTCGCCCGCCTGGCCGCCGTTAATTCCAAGAATGCTCGCACAGCTGTCCGAGATCGTCGCAACTCCGGTCTCCGCATCGATCATGAAAGAACCGATTCGAGCGACCTGCTGGGTTTCGATCAGGTGTTCTCGTGCTTCCTGCGCATCTCTCCTGGCAACATACATATCGTGCACATCAACGGCAGCTCCGATGAAGCCGATCACGTTGCCTTCATCATCTAAACGCGGCGAGCCGATATCGAGCATCATTCGATACTGACCATCGTGACGACGAAGCCGGTACTCAAGCCTGATCTTCTCGCCTGCCTTTACCGAGTCCTTGTAATTCCGAAAAACGCGTCCTCGATCATCGGGATGCAAATCCTCCAGCCAGTCGTCACCAAGGATCTCGTGCATCTCGCGCCCGACATGCTCGCACCAAGATCTGTTAAAGAAGCTTACTTTTCCCGATGGTTCTGACACCCAGATCAGCGACGGAGAAGCATCCGCGTACTGTAAGAACCGTTTCTCGGCCTCCCTCGTCTTCGAGTGCGCTCTGCGAAGATCCGTGATATCGATAAGTGTTCCCACAAAACCTAGGAATTCGCCGTCCTCGTTGTATCGCGGCGAGGCAGAGTCGTACATGATCCGATACTCGCCGTCATAACGACAAAGGCGATACTCGATCTGCAGCGGCTGCTCGCTCATCGAGTGAGCGCGATATAGCCCGATCACGTGCTCGCGATCATCAGGATGCACATGCTCCGACCATTCGCCGCCTAACAGCTCATCCATGCCTTTGCCAACAAAGCGTTCCCAAGCTTTATTGAAATACACGCAGTGATCCCCGGGTTCGGTAAACCTGACCAAAGCAGGAACTTGTGTTGCAAGATCATCGAACCGTTTCCGGACAGCGAGAACTTCTTCCGTTCTCTCAAGCATGCGTTGTTCAAGCTTGCAGTGAAATCGCCAGAGCATGATCGCGGAGACAGCGATGAGCAAAAAGATGGCGATTTCAAAGCTGACATGCGCGAATGAACCGACCGAATAAGAATGCAACAATGCGATCGCAATCGCGTGAACAACGATCAAACCGAAAAAGAAGAGGACCACACGCCTCAAACGGCGAATACGGATCGAAGCGATCGATCGCTCAAATGAACCGGAACTCGTTTCGGCGCGATCTGGACGTGACATGCACAATGGCTTCTCTTAAAGACGGGACTCTTCCTGACCACGTTCATTATGACTCGATACTGCGTTGTTACCAAGTAACAATGCGCACGAGATCTTGCGAACTTCACAGGGTTCACAAAAAAACCCTCGATAAGGAGGGTTTTTGGTTCGGTTTCTAGATCGGAAGGAGCACAAGATTAGCTGTTGCTTTGCTGGAACGCCTTCATGAATGCAGCAAGCTGCTCGCAGCCTTCCTTCGGCATCGCGTTGTAGATCGAGGCACGCATGCCCTTGATCGAACGGTGGCCAGCCAAAGTCGAGAATCCCGCTGCGTCTGCCTCAGCGAGGAACTGCTTGTCCAGCTCATCGGTCGTGCAACGGAAAGTGATGTTCATGATCGAACGATCTTGCGTGCGAGCGTGGGGAATGTAGAAGCCGTCGGAGTTGTCGATCGTGTCGTAGATGAAAGCTGCCTTCTCTTCGTTGTACTTCTCGACCTCGGCGAGGGAGCCGAACTCATCGAGGCACCACTTGAACACCCGACTCATCATGTAAATCGCGAAGGTGTTGGGCGTGTTAGAGCGGGACTCTTTCTCATACTGGACGTTGTAG
>JBCDAP010000253.1:0-4048 GCA_039185335.1 Planctomycetota bacterium
GTCCAGTCAGGAACGCAACGCATGATGTCGGCAAAGATTTCGTCGAGCACCTCTCCAGCAAGCTCTCCAAGCTCTTCCGCCGAGTCCACATCCGAACTCATAAACTGAATCTTGCAGTAGTACGCGTAATCATCCTGCAGCTCGAATGCCAGCAGACGAACATCATCCGCCGACGCAACCGTCCCTTCATTTGCCAGAAAGAAGTATCCCGCCCAGATCGTGTCGGGGCCGCCGCCAACGTAAGGCGTTGCCGTCATCTGAAGCTCTTCAACACCTTCCGGCAGATTTACACGTGTATGCGTCACACGACTCCGAGCCATATGGATCGCTTTGTCGAACAACTCCTCAGGAAGCCCTTCATTCACAATCAGACGACTCATGTCAAGCGGCACGCGCACATCTCGACGCGTCTCACCAGCAATCTGCATCCCCCCACCAGTAAAACACCGCTCGGGAACATGCGGCACCGTGTCAATCGTTCCCGTGTAATACGCCGTGTGCAACTGAAACGCTCGACGCTCTTCGTCCGCCACACCCGTCTCGACATACCATCGCGAAAGATAGTTCGTCGTCCCCAGCTCTTCGAGCACCTCCGCCGACATCGCCTCCTCAATACCAGGCAGCTTTTCCCAACCCGGGAAAGAGTCGGGAATGCTCGAAAGCCGAAGACCATCCGGAGCGTAGATCGGCTTCTTGCTGAGGTGGATATCGAAGTAACCAACAACTTGCGAGAAGCCAAGCCCCGCCGCTACCAGCAAAACAATACAAATCAACAGCGGAACAAAGACCATGATCGGCGAGCTTTTCATGAAACAGCCTCCGCGGGTTCACGCACCATGTTTTTCAGCACCCACACGCACCCCATGAACAAGAAAAACGCCGGCACCAACAACACCATTCCGATCAACATATGCGCATCCCCCTGAGCAAGCTCGGGCTTCCAGATGCTCACAATCCCGAGCACCGCAACACGCACAACGTTCATGAAAATCGCTACAGGCACACCCAGCATCACCACTGCGATCCGCTGCCACCACTCCCGGCAAGACAAAAACGCCACCGCGACCGACAACGCAACAAATGCAATCACCATCCGCATCCCAGAACACGCCTGGGCCACATTCAACGGTTCCATATCTTCGTTCGTGAAGGGATTGACCGGATACAGCACATTCCCCTGCAGTCTCGTTTCAACACCCACCGTATTAAGCATGATATTCGCGCCGATTGCCGCAATGTTCTGCAGCTTGAACGTGATCTGAATCATCACCGCTTCGGCAACTGTTACACCAAGACCCAAAAAAGCGATCGGAAAAAACGCTAACGCGAACGCTCTCGGACCAAACAACGTCAACGTCAACCCAGCCACGATCAAGATCAACGCACCGCCCGCAAACATGTGATTCGAGAACATGGTGTGGAAATAGAAGTACGTCATCACACCAAGCACCACGAGCATGGTCCCGGGCCAGAAGCGACGCATCGGAACAGCCTGAAAAAGCTTCCGATGCATCCAGATGAAGTACACACTCACCAGCGGAACGATGTAGCTGTGCCCCCAGTCCTCCTTCCGCGTCCAGCTGAACATCCCCAGCTGTCTCCAGATCGTCTCCCAACCGAACCACACCACCACAGCAATAAGAAGCCCGAGAGAGATCCAGGCCGCCGGGTTCCGGGTCTTCAGCATCTCGCCCAACGCCGAAACCTCGCCAGCTTCACTGGACGGTGCGGGGGTCGGATTGGCGCTCACGGTGCTCATGCCGATCGATCACAATAGCTCTGCATTCTCTCTCTCAGGCCCCAAACCCACACCTTGTTACCGGAATCCTGCCAGAACCACAGCGGGTAGGCAGTTCATGTTCTACGCCTCCCACAAGGAAGTGTTCGTTGGCAATCCGCTTAGTTTGCTGTCTGTCGAGGACCAAAGACCTCTTCGTCAAAGTTCCGGTCGAGCAGGAAACCAAACCCGTAGCTCACTCGGAATCCACCCCGAATCACAGCAAGAGGCGTCGCCCAGAAGTTTGTCCCAAAATTCACCAGGTCGTCGCTCTTCACAAACAAGTCCGGCTGCGTCCCTTCAGCGATCGCTCGAACATTCACCCGAACAGTACCCTCTCGATCCGTGCCAACCATCCGAGTGATGTCAACACGCTCCGGGATCGCGATCGTCGACAATCCGCCAGCAGCTGCGATCAATCGCTTCAGGGTCAGCCGCCCTGAAACCGGAAGGTTGTACGTGCCAGGACGAGTAATCCCAGGCCCGGAAACGTAAACCACCCCCTGATCAGGTTGCGGCACGCGAATCACATCGCCAGGCCGGATCACGATGTTCACATTCGCAACGCCCTGGAACAACGGCGCCGTCGGAACCTCGATCACACGCTGTGTCGTGAACGTCGCCGATTCATCAGTCTTCGCCAGCGGATCCGCACCCTCGGGCAATCCGCCAGCCCCAGGTTGCGCCTGCAAAACCTTCACCCATTGCCCATCGATAAACATCCACCGACCAGGCTTCACCGCTTCCTCAATCGATGACACTTCCTCGGGAACAACAACCTCTTCGAGTTCGACCCGAGCCTCAGGCTTCGATTGCACAGGAGTCTCATCGTCGACGAGATCGATCAACGGCTCATCGCCACGGTTCTGCGCGAGAACAACCCGGCTGGGCGAGCTATCCCGAACACCACTCCCAAGGGCACCCATCCCGTTCAACTCCGACCCTTCCTCAGAAGGTGGATCAGCAATCGAATCGATCAGGTCAATGATGTTGATCTCTTCACCACTGTCGTTCGGAACTTCCGGACGATCAATCGGACGCGCATCCGAACCGCGATCTGGACGCTCCGCCTCGATCGGATCACCACTCGCAGAAAATGTTTCCTCGCGAATCACGTAAACATGTGTGATCACCGGACTCACACCACCAGCGTCCGTCAAAGCATGCAGAATGCGATAGTCAGGCGAAGGAACCGCAAACCGACCAACCGTCGGCACCGCTCCGAAAATCGCGAACGTCTGATCACGCTGGCTCAGCGCATTCACCGAAACCTCAGGACGATCCAGAATCTGCTCGTCGCGAATCACCTGCTCGATCGCTTGCTCCGCCTCCGGAATCGTCAAGCCTGCAACCACCACCGAGGGAAGCTGCAGCAGATCGATCCTGCCTGTCGCGTCAACCGAACGCTCAAACGACGACGGCCCGCCTCCCGGAAGAAAGTCCAAGATCGTGACCTCGACAAAGTCCCCAGGCGAAAGCAAGTACGCACTCGAACGAGCTTCAAGATCCGAAGGCATGATCGGGCTGACATCCACAAACTCGCCCGAGTCACTCTCGATCGAATCGATCTTCTCAAGAATCGGCACCAGCGTTGGCGTGTGCTCCCAACGCCCAACAACACTCGGATCGATAAACGAGTCGGACTCAGCGCAACCCAGCAGCCCTCCTCCGATTAAGACCGCACACAATCCTGGTCCAACCCATCCTCGAATGCTCATCGCGTCTACCTTGCCAAGATCGTTGTCCAACTCCATCATGCTCCCGTCACACCGGGCGCAAACAAACCCCCTCGCCGATCCCTGCCGGCAATCGAGGGGCCTATGAAGCTAGCAGGCCCTATACATACCCGCAATCGGCATGCTGACCCATGCTTCGATATCCGTTTACGAACTTTATTCAACCACGGTTCATTTTTGTCCCCCACCCACTCTGACCGACAACATTGATCAGACAAAGCACGCAAGGCGTGCGCCTATACTCACCCCATGCCCTGCTCAACCGGGATGAACCCCAACAAGAACACCACTGTCACCGCTCCAAGGCACCCGAGACCGCTCGGCGGCGATCCGCTCAAACGCGTCGATCGACCCCGTATCTCCCTCTCCGCCATGGTCCTCAATAATCAGGACCCCGCCGCGGTCATCCAACCCAAACGAAAACCCTCCTGGCTCCGAGCCAAACTCCCAGGCGGCCCGGGCTACACCAGACTCAACAACATCCTTGAAGAGCACAACCTCTTCACCGTCTGCAAAGAAGCCTCATGCCCCAATA
>JBCDAP010000254.1:0-4033 GCA_039185335.1 Planctomycetota bacterium
GATGATTGGCGTGGCCAACCAGCAGCATGTGGTAGCCCTGCTTGGCGTAGCGGATCGCCTCCATGTGCACCTTGGTGACGAGCGGGCAGGTGGCGTCGATCGCGGTGAGCGAGCGTGCTTGGGCCGCCTGCCGCACCGCTGGCGAGATGCCGTGTGCCGAGAAGACCACATAAGAGTCTTCTGGAACTTCGTTGACATCCTCAACAAAGACCACGCCGCGTTCCTTGAAGCGGTCTACGACGTGCTTGTTGTGCACGATGTCGTGATAGACGTAGATGGGGTCATCGGGACAGAGGTCGATCAATTGATCGACAACGTCGATGGCCATGTGGACGCCGGCACAGAAGCCGCGGGGATTGGAGAGCAGGATACGCATGAGGCGAAGGGTACTCGGGAATGGGCTGCGGGGAATGAATCGTTCGACTACGATGACTCCTTCGAGTATATCCCCGGGGAACGTGAATCTTGGCCGAGCATGATCTGATTGCAGAGTTAGAGCGCTGGGGGCCAGAGGCCCAGGCTCCGCCTCCGACGTCGGAAGAGGCGTGGGAGTATGTCCGCGATCTGACCGTAGGGCACTACGAGAATTTCTCGGTGTTGTCCCGCCTTGTCCCGGTGCGTCTGAGGGCCGATTTCGCGGCTGTGTACGCCTTCTGCCGGTGGAGCGACGATCTCGCGGACGAGACAGGTGCCGATGATGCTGCCAGGGCACGTTCCCTTGAGCTGCTCTCATGGTGGCGTCAGGGTCTTGATCATTGCGTTCGGTTTGCAAGACGCGAGGACGAAGTTCCCCCGACGCATCCCGTTTTTACCAGCCTCTCCGAAACACTCGCACGACGTCCGGCGTTGTACCCCGAGACGTTCCATCACCTGATCGACGCGTTCGAACAGGATCAGCGGGTCACACGCTACGAGACCTGGGATCAGGTCGTGGATTACTGCACACGCAGCGCTGATCCCGTGGGCCGTATCGTTCTCGGGTTGGGCGGGATCGACATTCTTGATGAAGCCAACACGGAACTGGTGCGTATGAGCGACGCGACGTGCACCGC
Source organism: Planctomycetota bacterium (assembly GCA_039185335.1). Taxonomy (GTDB): domain Bacteria; phylum Planctomycetota; class Phycisphaerae; order Phycisphaerales; family UBA1924; genus JBCDAP01. The sequence continues at coordinate 1,053 of JBCDAP010000254.1, forward strand.
GTTGCAGCTGACAAACTTCTGGCAAGATGTGCGTCGTGACCTAGAAGATCGGGACCGTGTGTACATGCCCGCGGAGATGATCGATTTCACTGCTGACGACATGCGCGGATGGATGCAAGAGCCGAACGATCCGGAAGCGCGTCTTCGGTTTATTCAGGCAATGCGACCGCTGGTCGATCGGACACGCGAATTGTTCAGGATCGGGCGAGGGCTTCCCGAGGCGTTGGGCTCGACGCCGCAACGCGAACTCGCTCCTGTCATCGGGCTGTTCGGTGCCGGGGGCGAATCCGTTCTGACTTCTGTGGAGAAGATCGGGGGGGCGACCTTGTGGAAGCGTCCCAAGTTGGGGAAAATGTCAAAGCTATGGCTGATCGCGCGTGCGTCGGTCCGATCATATGGTTCATTGTCAAAGGTTTCCGCCGCGTGACGCAAGCCGCCCGTATCAATCAGGATATTGCCACTGCGGAGGAGGCGACATCAGAGACGAGCTCGATCGAGGCCTCGTACGAGATATGTGCGGATATCGTTCGGAATCGGGCTCGGAACTTCTACCACGGTCTCCTTCTTACGCCCGAGCCCAAACGATCCGCGATCTATTCCATTTACGCGTGGATGCGCCGTGCCGATGACGCGGTCGATGCGGTGGGATCGATCGAGCAGAAACGCGACCGCCTGAATCACATCTCGGAGACAACGGCCGAGGTGCTCAACGGGCATCTTCCCGCGGCGGCTGTCAGGGCCGATCCGATCTGGCCCGCTTTCGCGGAGACCGTGCGCCGCTACGAGCTCGATCACGAAGACATCAACGCGATGCTGGCAGGGCTCGAAGACGATCTCAGGCACGAGTCTGCTCCAGACTTCGATGCCTCGAATCCCAGGCCGCTCTACGAAACACGAGATGAGCTGGTGCAATACTGCTTCCGTGTTGCATCGATCGTGGGCAAGATCTGTGTGACGATCTGGGGCCATGTTCCGGGTGTTGACCGAAGCGAGATGATGAGGCTCGCCGAGCTCCGTGGTCTTGCTTTCCAGCTCACCAACATCCTGCGAGATTTCCGTGAGGACTATCACGAAGGGCGGATCTATATCGCACGCGAGGATCTTGCCAAGCATGACTTGAGCCCCCAACAAGTGCTCGCGTTCGATCCAGCGGATCGATGCACGGCACTGATCGCGGATATCGCCGCTTGGGCACGCCAGAGTTACGAAGAGTCAGCCGCGCTGGATGCCATGATCGATCCTCAGAACGAGCCCGCCATGTGGGCGATGACCCGGATCTACTCCGGGCTGCTCGAGCGCATCGAGCAAGACCCATCGCGCGTGGTCTCCGAAAAACGAATCCGCCTCGCTTCGGCACGCAAGGCCGCGATCGGCGTCTCCGCCCTCTTGCGTGCCAAGGTGCGTCAGCGTTGACCCACGCTTCGCCGGTCGAACATGTCGCCATTGTTGGTGGCGGGATCGCCGGTATCGCGGCCGCGGTTCGACTGGTCGAAGCCGGCGTCCGCGTCACGGTCCTCGAAACAAGGACGAAACTCGGAGGACGCGCCACATCATTCGATGATGTTCGCACAGGCCTCACCATCGACAACTGCCAGCACGTCGCGCTGCGGTGTTGCACCAACTTCCTGGATCTGCTCGAGCGCATCGGCGCGAGCAGGGCGTTGGATTGGCAAAGCAACATCTACTGGTACGAGAGTGGCGGTCGCCGGTCTGTGATGAAGCGAACCCCAGCCTTCCCAGCACCCGGGCATTACTCAATCTCGTTCCTCACCGCCAAGTTCCTGACTCCGGTCGAAAAAGCTCGGATCGCATTCGCGATGCTCGCGATACTGCGAGCGGATCGCGAGCATTACCGCGATATTACCCTCGCGGCTTGGCTCCGCGAGAGGTGGCAGAGCGAGCGTGTGATCTCAAAGTTCTGGGAGCCGGTGGTTGTTTCCGCGTGCAATCTTTCTTGCGATCGGGTCGATGCTTGCGCCGCGTTGCACGTCTTCCAAGAGGGCTTCTTAGCTCGGGCCGATTCTGCGGAAATGGGCGTGCCGAACATACCGTTGCGTGAGTTGTACGACGGCGCGATTGAACTCATCGAGTCGAACGGCTCGCGTGTTCGTCTTCGCTCGAGCGTGAAACGCATCTTCGCTGATCGCGTGGAACTCTCAGACGGTGAGATTGTGTCAGCCGACCGGGTGATCTGTGCTGTCCCACCCGAGCGGGCGATCAAGATCATCGACCAGCAGGCTCAACACGAAGACGAACGCTTTGCATCGATCTCTGGGCTCACACATTCGCCAATTCTCGGCGTTCATATCGTGTTCGATCGTCCGGTGATGCGCACGGAGAATGCAGTGCTCGTCGAACGAGAAACCCAATGGCTCTTCCGAAAAGATGAGGCAGGGCGAGAGGTCCACGCGGTGATCAGTGGAGCCGACGGTTGGCTCGGGTTATCGGAACAAGACATCACCGATCGTGTGGTAGCCGATATCCGCGCGTGTCACCCTTGGGCGGAAGGCGCTGCGGTTGTCTCTTCTCGTCCCGTGATGGAGAAGCGAGCGACGTGGGCTCCGATCATCGGTTCAGAGTCAAAACGCCCAACTTCCGAAGGAGAATCGAAGATCCTTCTTGCTGGGTGTTATGTGCAAACCGGTTGGCCGGCAACAATGGAAGGAGCCACACGGTCAGGGTATGCGGCCGCAGAGAGCGTACTGGGCACGAACAAGCGGTTCGTTCAGCCCGCTTGCCGATCAGCCCTGCTCGTCCGTTTTCTTGGCGGAAAGAGCATTTCTCGCCAAGGATCCCCTGCTGGTGGGTGAAACGCTTTGCTTCTATGGCCTATTTCTGGCGTGTTTCATGTGAGGAACTTGCCTAAGTGGGTTTCCAGTACAGAATAAAAATGTAGGGCAGTACGTCCTGTCCTGGGGTCTAAGTTTAAACACGTCGAATTGGGGAATTTGATACATGACGATGCGTTGCATGGAGCATCC
>JBCDAP010000255.1:0-4032 GCA_039185335.1 Planctomycetota bacterium
CAAAGCCCTCGTCCCCGCCCGTCCACGCACCGAAATAGAGCGCCAGCAGAAACCCGGCTTGGGCGAACATGAGCGTGACGATCATGAAGGCGACGCCCACGGTCCGCAGCGCCAGCGGGGTGCTCAAGGTTGACAGAACTCTCTCAAGCCGGCTCATCCGGGCAGTCCAGTTAGCGGATCCTCTGGCAACACTCCATCGCATGCCTGGCCCTCAGGGCGTCCGGCGAATCCTGACCGCCGCGGCCAACATCTCTATCGATCCGATTCTGATCCTCCAGGTAGAGAAAGCCCTGGGTGATCTTGAGACACTCGTCAGCCGCGAGATTGGTACTTGGCAAGATCTCGGTGCAGCTCTCGCGGGCTGGCTCCCCGAAGCGCGGGAAGAGTTCGAACTGGGCAACCGCCAGATCGCTTATCGAGCCATGGCCAATCTCAAGGGCAAATCGGCAGAAATGCTGATCATACTCCGCTTGGCCCAGCTCGCGCCAGACGACCCTGAGCACCTTGACACGGTCTCGATCTTCGGCCTCGTTCAATTCAAAAGAATCCGAGTCGGCACACCGGTCAGGTTCTCGCGCACCGCCCTCACCAGCACAGAATATGAGCCGGTCCGGGGCATCACCGGAGGGCCGAGTCCGGTCTTGACAGAGTTCTGCTCCAAGCCGACACCGGAGTTCACAACCAAAGACGTCGATGATCAAACACAATTCGAACTCATCGGCGACGAAGTCGGCGTCGGCTCGCTCGCAGACATCTACATTACCGACATCCAAAGATCGAATAAAGGAAGCTTCAACAATCCGCTCACCGCATCGAAGGATTATGTTGCCGTTTCGAGCGTGAACATGCCTGTCCGCACACTGGTATTCGACGCCATCATCAATAACAACATCATCAAAAACTTCGAACCAGAACCGCTTGTTTATGACACCGGTGCTCACGGCCCTGTCGACCCCAGGTCGCCGCGAAGTAGGGGCAGCCAGATCGACACTATCGGTCAGATCCAGAAACTCAGCAACCGTCCTGGTGATCTCCGTATCGGCGAAGTCGCTCGCTATACCGAGATGGTCGATTACGTATTCAACGAACTCGGCTGGGACCGCTCTCACTTTCAGGCCTACCGCTGGCGCGTCGAGTTCCCTCTGGTGGCGAGCCAGTACACCATGGTGTTTTCATAATAAACACTGGGCTCAGTCGTCAAGGACACATCCTTCCGAAGAATTGCGTCTTCCTCACATGCGAATACACAAGAACGAGCATGATGTGAGACGGGTTGTACTCGATGAGGTGCTCCGGGCCTGCACTGTTCAAAAAGTCTTTCACTCGTTGCCGATCTCTTCATCTGCACCCTCTGCCGAGAATGTAGTAGTTCTGAAGGAGCATGCGAAATCACTTGATGTGCTTGATTGCTTTGAGCGCGAGCTTCGCATGACGGCGGGCGGTTGTTGAAGCTACGTCCGTCGCTGCTCCCGATTTGATGTTGCGGAGCAAGCTGAAGTGGTCTTCGTCGCCGGATACTCGAACGCCTCGCGGCTGCTCAGCAGCGTGGATGGCGTGGAAGATGCAGCGATAAAGATCTTGCATCGTGTCCCTCAGCATGCCTGGCTGAACATTAGCGAACGCCTCGCGGAGAGCATTGGGCTGCTTGCGTGCGGCAAGGATGAACTGAGTCCACATCTCGGCGGTCGCGATGTCGAAAGGGGTGGTGCGTGCGGCACTCGGAACGGCTTCGAGAATGGGGAGAAGCTCTTTCACGCGGCCTGCGGAAGCGAGCGCTTCGGCGACAGTGAGGAGCTGATCACTACTGAGGCCGTTGTTTTCAACCTGCTCTTGCCAACGTTTGAACCAGGCGACAACGTTGAGCCGGAAGGACCAGCCGAGGGATGCGAGAACGAAGCCCGTGTGGATCCAGGGGCCCGGGAAGGCGAAGAGAAGATCGCGGTGTTTCTTGATTCTGCCGACGGTTTCGGCACCGTTTTGGATAGAAGCGAGCGAGGAAATGTAACCTACGACCTCGTAGGCAACGGTTTCATCATGCTCGTCATGTTGTTTGATGTCTTGCTTGATTTGCTTTTCAGTTTTGGCAAACCCCGGCTTCCAACCGCTGAGCATCGCCCAGATATAGCCCGCGTAAGGAGATGCTTGCTTGTTGGCGATCGACTCGCGGAGCACATCGCGGATCCGGATCGAGGCGGCGTCTGGAAGGAACTCGTTGATGCCCTCTATGGCGTAGCAAGAATCTTCCGAGCGGGAAGCAAAGAAGATCGCATCATCGAAGATCGAGACCTTGTTTTCTTTCCAGGCGCACAGTGCGGTGGACGCAAGGAGATGGGCATCTTCGGACGACTTGTACCGCTCGCCGATAAGTTCGAGTCCGTCGTTCGGTCTGCCGATGTCGTGGTACAGCTGAGCGGCTTTCGCAAAGGCGTAGGTGGCGGATGGATTGATCCTGCAGATTCGCTCGTAGAGCTCGATCGCGGAATCACGATCGGATTCTGTGAGGAAGTAGGCGGCGAAGGCTAGCGCGTCTTCATCTCCACCCGCGATATCTTTCAATTTGATCGCGTGGTCCTCAGCCTCTTCTCTCTTATCGCTCGAGTAGAGTCGCTCGATAAGCTGCCTGCGAAGTGGCATGTTGTGAGGTTCTTTGCGCACAGACTTTCGCATCATGTCGAGCGCTTCGTCCGAACGGCCTGCGAACCAGATGAGATCGATGATGCGGCTGCGGATGGGATCGGGAATGACTCCGGCGAACGCGTCTTTTACCGCGGCTGATCGAAGATACTCCTCGGCAGCCTGCGGGCCCTGTATGTTGAGAACTGCTTGGGAAAGGGTGAGGTGAGCCTTGACGGATGCGGGGTATTTTTCGAGGGCAGATCTCGCTTCGGCGATAGCGCGCTCTGGTTGATCATCACAGATGGTGTCGGCGGCGAAGAGCCTGAGTGCCACGTTTCCAGGGTACTGCTTGAGGAGTTTCTTGAGGATAGAGAGCTTGTACTTGTTGCGCTCTGCCGGCTTGCCTTCATTCTTGTTGTTGATAATGTCGACCGTGTGCCAAGCAGGTGTGTTGAGCGGCTCTCTCTTGAGTGCTTCGTAAGCTTGGGCCCCTGCTTGTTCGAAGTCGCCTTGCTTGATGAGTGCCATCGACTTGATGCTGTAGAAGTTGGCGGCGCCGGGATTGGCACGGATGGCCTTGTCAATCATCTCGATCGCACGAGATGCCTGCTCGGCCTGTTCCGACTCGACGAACCAGGCGATGACCGATGGATCATAAGGATCGATTCGGTAGGCGCGGAGCATGGCTTGCTCGGCTTCTTCCGGACTGCCCTGCTGTTGCTTCACGCTCGCGAGGAGCTGCCAGGAGCCAACTTGCATCGGGAATCGCTTGCAGCAGAGCTTGGCGTGCTCTTCTGCGTCGAAGAGATCGCCTCGTACGAGATCGTGCTCGACGAGCTGCATAATTGCAGACTGAAGGTCAGGGCGCTGCTTCGCGAGTGTGAGCAAACGCTTGTGGATGGACTCGGAAGACAGCGAGACGGCGGCAAGTTGGTGCCAAACCACCACAGCATCGTCGATCATCGTATGTGTGATGAGCGTGTTCCAGATTCCCTTCAGAAGCTTTGCTTTGTCATAAGGATCCGTAACCGACATCGCGAGCGAGTGGATGGCTTCTGCGTTTCCTGGTTCGAACTTGAAGGCCTTCATGTAGGCGCTGGTTGCTTCTTCGTGGCGACCTGCACGTTCGAGGATTGAGCCGTGGCAGATGTGGGTATCGACTTGTTCGGGCGCGAGCGTGATAGAGTGATCGATCGCTTCGAACGCCGCGTCGTTGTTGTTGAGCAGGGCTTCCCGAATCGAGATCTCTCGCCATGCCCATGCGTTGGAGGGATCGAGCTCGAGCAAGCCCGCAAGTGGTTCGGCATAGCGGTCCAGCGCGAACCATCGCGTGTTGGGCGTCACGCGGATTATGCGAGGGTGCTCACCGAACTCGAAGGTCAAGCCCGTGCCGTCGAGTATCTGCAAGAGCAGGTC
>JBCDAP010000256.1:0-4017 GCA_039185335.1 Planctomycetota bacterium
GACCGACGGCCCGATGCCCCCAGCGAAGCAACCTCGACTGAGCGATTGAGCTATCCAACCGCACTGCTCTGATGTTGAAAGCTCTTGAGAAAGGCAACTCGGCTTTCGAAGAGCAACCCGAGAAAGTACTTGTGACACTTGATCTGTGTGCTGTGTGTCCATGTGGTGCTGTATGGCGAATCGCTCACTCGGTCGACACAACACAAGGTTTTGCCGCTCGAGACAGATTTACCTTTCAAAATACGAACAAAAACTGTATGTCAATTTTATGGTTTGTTATTGCATAATTTTAAACCGTTCATACTCTTCGAGTATGGAGATCGGGGTGACTACAGGCAGCGTGCCCAGTACCCGAATCCGGAGCGGCTTGTGGCAGACGCCCGACCGCTCGCGCATTCCTGTTTCAGCGAAGGAAACACGATGAAGAAGCTTGCCCTCACCACTTGTGCTGTTGCTGTGCTCGCCGGCTCTGCTGCGGCTCAGTTTGATGTGAACATCCAGATCCGCAACGGCGACTTTTTCTCCCCCAACGACAACTCAGTCAAGGTCATCCAATTAAGCGATGGATCAACTGCCGCCGAGTTCGCGATCGGTTCGTTCCAGAACATCTCGGGTTCGCTGCACGAGTTCAACGAGACTGTAAACCTTGCTGCCGGCGACTATCAGCTGCAGATCTTTGATGCTTTTGGTGATGGCATCAATGATACCAGCGTGCTCGTCGACATCACGAATGTGACTACATCGGACGACATCCTCTCGAGCGCCTTTAGCTTTGGCTCGTTTTCGAGCACCGTTCCTGCAACTGTTGACTTCACCGTCATCCCGGCACCAGGAGCTGCAGCCTTCGCCATCTTGGTTGGCTTCGGAACGGCCAGACGTCGATAGATTGGCTTTACGCTGCACAAGTAAAACTCAACCTCGCCTACCAAAAACATCACTCTCGAGATAGAGCCACAATCGGCTCTATCTTTTTTGTTGAGTCCTGCTGTCCAATGCCAGACGCACTCTCTGCGACAAAGCTCTTATCCGATTCAAAATCATGAATCAACCATGACTTCATAAACCAAAGATCCTGTGCACGCCATGCAATTCTTACATTGATCAATGAATTTAAAGCTCATTGTTCATCGGTGGCAAGCTGTTGAAAACACACGAGCACTGAAGTCGATCGGTCTCACACATTGACAACTAAATCTTGCTTTCTACTGCCACAGCGGCGTTTGATCTCGAGTGAACGTCACCTCTTTAAACCGAAGAAATCCGTGCATTGAAATCGCCCGCTGAGTATTTATTCATTACAAGCTAAAGAGTTTCTACCTATCGAGCTTGTCTCCTGTACGTTCAGCCGCGAGAGATAGCCTGTCGTGGTCGGCAGGAGCCCACATCGGGAGTCGTCCGATCTGGCAGTTGCTTGAAGACAAGAAGGACAACAAGTATGAATGACAAGCGACTCGCGAGCCGTCATTGGCTCTTGGATATCAAGCCGATGATGTTTGCACTTGCTGTGCTGCCGATGTTGACACCATCAGTTGCCGCTGCCCCTGAAGCGTCGAGCGTGAGGTGGGAGATCGACGGGCGTGGGGCTGAAGCTGATCTGGCCTTGACGGGCTCCGCCAGCATCGAAACACGAGTCGTTGCTGATGACGATCTGCTGTTCCGTGTCGAATTCAGCGAGGCGGTGCTGTCGCTTGGACCCGTCTCTTGCACAGGAGGCATTATCAACAACCTGGACTTTATTCCGGGGCAGTCCTCGGCAACCATCTCCGTCCGACCGAATGGCGTATCCGGCTACGTGATTGTGTCGCTCCAGGACGTTCGTTCCTCGAGCGGAACTCTTGGGGAGATGATCCTGCCGCTTGGAGTGCTCGCCGGAGACTCCGATCTCTCCGGCTCGATCAGTGGTTCCGAAATCCAGAACATGATCAACCTGATCGAGATCTCTGAACAACAAGGCGATCTCGATGGCAACGGCGTTCCGGATTCCTTTGATCTCTTGGCGATGCTCAGATCTGCAGACGAAGGGCTTCCGCAGGTACCCCCAGTCGTGGGCAAAGTTAACGAACTCGCGTTGAGCGCAAGCGAGCAATCATCGGCGATTGCATTTGATCTGAGGGATATCAGCGGATCTGGCACACTCTCTGTCGCCGCAACGAGCAGTGATCAAGCTGTCGTTCACAACAATGACATCACTCTCACGGAAACAAATGGTCGATGGTCGATCCAAGTGCAGGGATCGGCCGTTGGGAACGGCACAGCAACCATCACCATCATTGCTCAGGGAGACGGCGGAAGCACCGAACAACCATTCGGCGTCACTATCGCACCAAACTCTTCCCCCGTTGCACGAATGCTTCTCCCTCAATACCTCGGCGTCGCGCCTCTTGCGGTGATGGGTGATGCGCGAGAATCGTTCGACCCGGAGGGCAGCTCACTGATCTACTCGTGGGACTTTGGCGATGGCTCGACCGCGATGGGGCCGGCTGTAAATCACACCTTCACATCGCCAGGACAACATGTCGTTCGCTTGACCGTCACCGACGCGGGCGGTCTCAGCAGCATCGCCGAGCGAACGGTCTCGGTATCAGACGGCTCTTTCAACATTCACGGCCCGGTCTCGGAATCCGAAGCGAGGCGTTTTCTCTGGCAGGCAGCCTTCGGACCTCGCGATAACGATGTCGCCGACGTCATGAACCTGGGATACAGCGGATGGATTGATTCCCAGATCACGATGAACAGAACCCCGATTACGTACGCGCTCGGAGTTGCCAACAAAGATCGCGGGTATGACAGTGATCGCATCGCGCATCTCTTTGACGATTATGCTTGCGAAGCGCCGGATCAGTTGCGGCAGCGAGCTGCCTGGGCCCTCATCCAGATCATCGTGCTCAATGGGCAGCAAGCCTCATCGGGTACCGACGGCGATTACTACTACTACGACAACTATCTCGCCAAAGCATTCGGCTCCTACCGAGACCTTCTCGAATGGGTCACATACACCTATCAGATGGGGACATACCTGACATATCACGACAGCCGCAAGGCCGATGAGATCGCGGGCACATTCCCGGATGAGAACTACGCCAGAGAAATCATCCAGCTCTTCACCATCGGCCTCTGGGAGCTCTACTCTGACGGCACAGAAATGAGAGATGGCGGCGGCGATCGCATCCCAACCTTCGACAACGAAGACATCAAGCAGTTCGCCCGCGTGTTCACTGGGTTCCGACGCGCAGAGACCGAGTATCACTTCTGGGACACCACACCGATGTACATCCGTGCAGATCGCCACGAGTTTGGTGCAAAGCAGTTGCTCGACTACCCAGGCGTTTTTCCCGTAGCAGGCCTGATCCCGGCAAGCAGTGTCGAAACGGAAGCCGTCGCCAATACCAACGTTGATACCGCGATCGACAATCTCTTCTATCACCCCAACTGCGCCCCGTTCATCTGCAAGCAGTTGATTATGCGGTTTGTAACAAGCAACCCGACACCTGCGTATGTCCAGCGAGTTGTTGATGTCTTCGATGATGATGGAGCCGGAAACCGCGGCAATCTAGGAGCGGTGATCAAAGCCATCTTACTCGATCGAGAAGCCCGAGATCCCGCATACCGACCCAACCCCGCCTCAGGCAAAGTGATCGAACCCATCATCGCGGTGTTCGGTGTTTACCGGGCACTCGAGCGTGCACATTGGCACGACGATGTCTTCCCGCATCGTGTCCGGATCGCCCCATGGGATCGCCGAATCCAAACCGGACAGAACATCATGGAATCTCCATCTGTCTTCAACTTCTACCAACCCGACTACACCATCCCGAACACCGATCTCGAACGGAATCGGCTGGTCGCGCCAGAGCTACAAATCCATGATGCACTCACGGCAATCTCTGTTCCAAACCTGACCATGTCAACGGCCATCCGCGAGAGCGATCCCGGGCAAGTCTCCCCCAAGTACGCGGAATGGCTCGACGCCTCACGTATTCAAGGAAGCGGCGAGATCGATCGCGCGGCGCTGCTCGA
>JBCDAP010000257.1:0-4001 GCA_039185335.1 Planctomycetota bacterium
GGCCATCCAGGTAGACCATTCGATACCGCGATATTAGAGCGTCGCCTGACCCTGTTCTTTTTTCGATGAGCAGCGGCATGGTGCGGAGATCCTTCGAGCTCTACTAGGACGAGACGAGGGAGATCCCTGGCCCTCAGCTGTCACTCTGAGCTGACGATTGGCACGAGCGGAGAACAGAATTCGCTTGGATATGACGCGCGCCGTGGTTTGAATGGCCATTGGCCTGGCGAATGACAGGATTCTGAATTAGGCAAAAAAACTCGGTCGCCAATCTCATCGCACTTTGATTCGAGCCCATCTGCTGCAAACCCTCAGGCAACGAAAAATTCAGAATTGTTTTGCATCAGTTCAGAACTGCGCGCAAAGTGTTTGGACACACTTGCACAGCTACCAAAACCAAACTCTGGAGACACCATGAAAACTCAGAAAGATCTGAAGCCGCTATCATTCGCCGTTACCGCCTCCGCCATATGCACAACCCCTGCACTTGCGGCCACCACGACCTTCGACAACGGCACCGAGGGGTGGGCGATCCATGCCCGAGAAACCATCTCCGAGACCGACGGCCATCCGGGAGCCAATCTTCATGTAGTGATGTCCGAAGTCTGGGGTCTCAATATCTACAACGACACCAACCCTGATTTCACCGGCGATCTTTCTCGTTACGGTCAGATGGAGTTCTCGATCGACATCAAGCTCAACCGCTACGTGCATTCTGTTCTTGGACATCCAATGCATGACGTTTTTGGCATCGAGCTTCAGCAAATCCTTCCTGGCAACGTATTTGCCAGCGTCTTTGTCCCGATCGGAAGGCTTGATGGGAGAATCGACAACGACTGGACCACCTACTCGTTCGTTCTCGATGATCCCTTCGCCACCGAACTGCCCCCCGGTTGGATCGGCTCTGGCGCCCTCGACTCTGAAACCGGCACAATCCCCATGCTTCCGGAAGGCAGCACGTTCGCGAGTGTCCTCCAGAATGTTGACCGCCTCTCCTTTGTGACGGCCGAGCCGGGATATCTGAGCTTTCTAAGCACCTGGGACATCCAGGTGGACAACATCACGCTGCGTTCGGTGCCTGCACCGGGGACAGCGGGCGCGTTGGCTTTGCTGGGGTTCGCCGCGACGCGTCGCCGGCGGTGATCGGTCCCGCCGAGGAGGGTGAGGAGCACGTATCGAAACTTTGGCCGGGATGAGCGGAGCTTCCTCAACTCCGCTTTCTCCCGGTCGCTTGTATAGCGGTACTCATTGCAGCCTCCTGCATGTGGAACATCGATGACTCAAGAAAGACAACAAGCCCGTATGTACGGGCTTGTTGTCTTTTCCAACTTGGCTGTTCGGATCAACCCTGCAGGGATTCGATCATCTTCACGAGCGGCATGAACATCGCGACGACGATGGTGCCGACGATGCCGCCCAGGACGATGACCAGGAGCGGCTCGATCAGAGAAACGAGCGACGCAACCGCAACATCGACTTCTTCGTCGTAGTTGTCGGCGATCTTCATGAGCATCGTGTCAAGGTCGCCGGTCTCTTCACCGACGTCGATCATGTTGACGACGATCGGATCGCAGGTCTTGGATTCACGCAACGGATCGGCAAACGTCTCGCCCTCGCGGATGGAGTCGTGAACGTTGGTGAGAGCCTTCTCGAAAACGAAGTTGCCGCAGGTATCGCGGGTAATCGTGATTGCTTCGAGAATGGGGACACCGGCTGCGACCAGGGTGCCAAGGGTCCGCGTGAAACGTGCGATCGTCGATTTACGGATGATCTTCCCGATAATCGGCGTGTACAGGAGGACATAGTCTGTTGCGGCCTTGCCCGGCTTCACCGAGCGGACCACCTTCCACCCTATAAAGATCGATGGGAATGAGATGATGATGATGAGCCATCCGGGCATCGTTTGCCCCGGCATCGTGCCCGCGACCCACGACGACGTATCCATCAAGAACACCGTGATCGCCGGCAGGTCCACGCCGAAGTCCTGGAAGATCTCTTGGAACTTGGGGATGATGAAGTACATGATGCCCGTCACGATGAGAATCGCGACGATGATGACCGCGACCGGATAAATCATCGCACCGATGATCTTCCGTTTGAGGCGTTCGGCCTTCTCCATGAACTCCGCGAGACGCTGAAGGATCACATCCAGCACACCGCCAACCTCACCAGCCGCCACCATCTTGCAATAAAGATGATTGAAAGCCTTCGGATGCTTCGCGAACGCGTCAGAGAGCGAGGCACCGCCCTCGACATCTTCCACGACACCCACGAGCGTGGACTTGAGGAGTCCCGGCTTTTGCTGGTCTTCCAAAATCTGCAAGGATCTGAGCAACGGCAGGCCGGCGTCCTGGAGTGTGGACAGCTGGCGAGTAAACGTAGTGAGGTGCTTCGACTTCACCTTCGCGAAGGGAAGCGTCACACCGCCGCCCTTCTTCGTAGCCTTCTTCCGCTTGGCGGCACCCTTGCCTTCGCCGGAAGCCTTCGAGCTCTTGGTCTTCTGCTCACGAAGCTGGCCGGACGGAGCCTGCCCCTTCATCTTGATCTGCTGGATCGCCTCCTGCTCATTGCCCGCCTCGACCGTGCCTTTCACCTTGGCACCGGTGGCGAAATCAACTGCTTCATACTGGAACGTTGGCATCGAGCATCTCCGGAGAACACGGACAGTACAGATGAGATTGCGTCAGGACATGATACGCAGCCTGTGGAAGAGCGGTTCCGTCCCAAAGTTGGGAATGCGTTTGGGACCCAAAGTGCCTAAAAGGCTATTCGTCGAGCATGGTTTCACGGAGCACTTCGTCGACAGAAGTGAGGCCGTCGAAGATCGCCTGCAAGCCCGACTCACGCAGGGTTCGCATGCCACGCTTGCGAGAGGCATCGCGGAGTGCCGCGGTCGAAGCCTGGTCCATGACCATGTCTCGCATGTTGTCGTCCATCGCCATGATCTCGAAGATCGCCATTCGCCCTCGGTATCCCGAACCGTGGTTGGAATCCTTGGGGATGCCGCGCCAGAATTGGCGACTGCCGATATCCGACCGGACCATCCCGAGTTCCATGATCTCCTCATCGGTCGGGTCGTAGGCTTCTTTGTGATCTTGGTCAATCTTGCGGACGAGTCGCTGGGCGATGATCGCCTCGATGGTTGCTGTCAGGAGGAACGATTCAAGGCCAAGATCGAGGAGACGGACGATCGAGGAAGGGGCATCGTTGGTGTGGAGGGTTGAGAACACCAAGTGGCCGGTGAGGGAGGCCTGAACAGCGATCTGCGCGGTTTCGAGGTCGCGAATCTCACCAACCAGGATGACGTCCGGGTCCTGACGGAGGAAGGAGCGAAGGGCCTTCGCGAAGGTCAAGCCGTAGTCCGTCGAGATCTGGACCTGACAAAGGCCATCGATGTCGTACTCGACCGGATCCTCGGCAGTGAGAATCTTGGTTTCAAGATCGTTGAGTTCCTGGAGTGCCGCATAGAGAGTGGTCGTTTTTCCAGAACCGGTCGGGCCTGTCACGATGACCACGCCGTTGGGACGGCGGATGATCTCCGAGACGAGGTTGTACTCGTCCTCGCGGAGGCCGACACGATCGAGCGAGAGTTCCACATTCGAACGGTCGAGGACACGCATCACGACCGACTCGCCGTGCATCGTGGGGAGAACCGAAACACGCAAGTCGACCGGCTGCCCACCAACAGTCAACTCGACGCGTCCGTCCTGGGGAAGCCGACGCTCAGCGATGTCGAGATCGGACATCACCTTGATGCGCGAGACGATCGCAGTACCGAGGTGCTTCGGAGGCGGCACCATCTCGTAAAGCACACCATCGATGCGGTACCGCATCTTGAACTCTTCTTCGAACGGCTCGAAGTGGATGTCAGAAGCTTTATCTTTAATGGCCTGCAGAAGAACGAGGTTGAGGAGTTTGATGACCTTGTTGTCTTCGGATGCATCGAGAACCGCATCGAGATCGATCGAGGCCGCACTCTTGCCAGCAAGGGAGGCCAAGCC
>JBCDAP010000258.1:0-4001 GCA_039185335.1 Planctomycetota bacterium
CCACAACCATGAAGCACCCCTCTGATCGTGGCTCGCTCGCTAGTGCACCGCTAAACCCCGGCATCCCCTCCCACGCGAAGAGAATCCGCTTGGAAACAGACCATGCCGTGCTAAATTGAATTCTTATGACCACACTCGATATTCAAAGTGCCTACGAAGCAGTCCTCAAAGCCAAGGCCAACCTGCTCGAGGTCGTCCGCTCTCGCGGGCCAGAACCGGTTGAAGACTGGGAGCTGCGCTCAACAGACGGCAATCCGATCAAGCTCTCCGAACTCTTCGGCGAGCATACCGAGCTGCTGCTCGTCCACAACATGGGTCGACGATGCTCGTACTGCACACTCTGGGCCGACGGGCTGGAAGGCTATCAGAAGCAGATCGCCAAGCGCTGCGCCTTCGCGCTGTGCTCCGCTGACGAACCTGACGTTGCCAAAGCGTTCGCCGCCGAACGCGGCTGGACCTACCAGGTCGTCTCAGGCGCCGGCTCCGAATTCACAAAGACCATGGGCTACGAAATGGACGACGGCTCAGTCCTCCCAGGCGTGTCATCGTTCCACAAAAAGAACGACGGCTCGATCGTGCGAATCGCGCACACCCTGTTCGGTCCGGGCGACGATTTCTGCCCAATCTGGCCGCTGTTCGATCTGCTCGAAGGCGGCACCGCCGACTATCAACCAAGCTGATACCGCAGCTCGAGATCATCGCCCATCTTACGAAGAGAGCGAAGAGAGAGCTGCACAGCTTCATCCATGCGCTCCGCACAACGCCCGGTCACCGCAGACATAGCCTCCGAATCACCCAGCAGCTTCGGAGCGACATACACCAGAAGCTCGTCCGCGAGCTGCGCTTCAAGAAACGCTGAAACGAGCCCGCTGCCAGCCTCGACCATCAGATTGGCGATCTGATGGCGATCAACCAGCATCGCGAGAGCAGCACGCAGATCGACAAGCCCACCCAAGCAAGATGGAGCCTCAAGGACTTCAACACCGAGCGCACGCAAGGCTTCAGCCCGCGCTCCGCCCGCTTGATCTCCAACACTCTCAGCAGTCGTCACCACAGTCACAGGAGATTCCCCGCTACTGCGGACCAAAGCACAATCAGTGGGCAACTCGAGCCCCTCATCGATCACACCGCGGCGCGCCACACGCCGAACGGTCACGCCCCGCGCCGTCAACATCGGATCGTCCGCCTTCACCGTTCCGATGCCCGTCAAAACAGCATCAATCCGACCTCGAAGACGGTGCACCGCTCGCCGAGAGCGATCATTCGAAACCCACTGACTATGCCCACTCCGCGCCGCGAGCTTGCCATCGAGCGTCTGCGCCCACTTCACAACTACCCAAGGCAACCCGGTCGTCACTCGTTTGACGAACGCATCGCTCAAAGCAACCGCATTCGCACTCGCATCAGTAAAACAGGTATCAATGCCAGCGGAACGAAGCCTCTCCGCACCCCCCGAAGCAACTCTGTTGGGATCACGCCGAGCGCACACAACCTTCCCTACTCCCGCCTCAATCAGCGCATCAGCACAAGGCGGCGTCTTCCCAGTATGCGCACAAGGCTCCAAGGTCACAAACACCTCAGCGCCAGAAGCATCGATACCACGCGCTCGACACAGCGCCAGCGCATTCGCCTCTGCATGAGGCGCCCCAAAGCGTTCATGATGCGCCACAACAACTTCGCCAGTCCGCGTCACCAGAACACACCCAACCATCACTCCAGGCTCAACCCTGCCCAAAGCGCGAAAACCGGCACGAGCCGCACGATCGAGCATCACGCGCGCACGATCCCGCTCACATCCAACCAGTCCGCGTTCCAAACTCACGCCCGCCTCACCAATTCACGCCGACGCTGATCCGTAACCGCTTCGCCCGCATCATCCAGCCAACGACGACCATCCGTCGTGTACCCAGCGGTCGGCCGAAGCCCTTCCACGACGCCACACCAATATGCATTGAAACGCATCATCAACAACTCGCGGACCAGTTTCGCACCCATCGACGCCAGAGCAATCGGCAGATGAGCATTGTCACCCTTCGCCTGAAAAACTACTCGCATCTGTCTCGCGCCATCAGCCGTGTGCACGGAATAAACACTCCGAATCTCCGATTCTTCAACCGCTTCAACAACAGCGTCATCGAGCGCACCAGCGAGCGCTTGCGCATAACGCAAACGCCCTCCTTGCCGATCAATCAATGCGATCGGTGGCACAGACGCCACCGCAGCACGCGAACACCACAGGCGAGCCAGCAAAGAGCCGACCACGCGGAAGGACACACGAGACTTCACTCCAAGCGAGCCAAGCATCTCATTAAAACGCCACTCAGGAAGAGCCACGCACCGAAGCTCGATCGGTCGAACGCCCGCACGCTCGCACGCAGAAACAAACCGAGCAGAAACAAGCGACAACTGATCCACCGATGAGCCCACAGGGAGCGAGGCCTTCTCCCCGCCATACCAAGGCTGGCGCTCGAGTTCTGCGAGATCGACACCCAATGCTTCCATCAAGCCCGCATCACTCGACAAATCACGTTCACCCGCACATGAGAGGGCAGCCCAAACGCCACGCTCAAGATGCACAAGCTCGTGCTGTGTCTTCACAGTCCTCGGTAGCTTCAGAACCTTCGAGTCAGCAATCGCGACGCGATCGACATGCTTGCCAACCTCACGCCTTGTGCGCACAACCACGGGCGAAAGGTGGTCCCACAGGTCGGCTCCCTCGTCAAACGATGCAGGAACACGCCAAGCAGAGCTCGCCACGGTCAAAGGCCCAAGAAGCGGCCCGTACCCCGCCTCATCGATGCCGAGCAGCACCCTTGTTTGTGAATCATGTGCCGCCTCGGTCTGCATCCGCCCATGGTCGCGGATCATCACCGATGGTGCAAAACGAACACGGCCGCCGGAAACATGCCGGCGGCCGTGGAAAATGCTTGAATCAGCAGATCCGCAATCCTTTAGAGGTCACGACCTTCGATACCACCCATGGTGGTCAGGAAGGGAAGACCGTTCCCATTCTCGGTCATGTCAACAGGATCTCCATCGATGGTGATGCTGACGCCAGGGCCGTACCAACCACCGGCGTTATCGCGGGAATCAGGCTGGAGAGAGTCGGTGAGAGCAACAGCCTGGCCGGCACTTCCGTCAGCCATCGCGAGCGTGGTCGTGGCACCACGTCCCAGCCAGCTCTCAACCGAGGGGTTGTGGGCGGCGTCCTGGAGGAAGAACAGAGCCTTCTTCGAGGGATAGCCCACCGAAGCAAGCCCATGAGCCTTGCCATACGCCTGCCAAGTGGCCAGATCCCAAGTCGATGTCATGTTCGGCTGACCGTTGGGTAGCGTTGTCGCGAGCTGCGTTGTGCCGTCAGAGAGGTACTTCCAGATAGAGGAGTTGGTGTACGCAGCAGGAACATAGCGGTAGGAACCACTGAAGAAGCCAATGGCCCCCCCACCTTCGACCGTCGCGACATCGGTGGGGTTAAAACCGTCCGAGCCCGAAGAACCGAGGAAGGTCTGCTTCGCAACCGTCCAACTATCGATGATGTCGCCCGGATCGGAAGGCGTGATGAAGATTTCCTGCATCATCTGCATGCCGTTGCCATCGACCATGAAGGGGCCGAGGGGGATCCAGTAAGTGTTGTAGATCGTGGCGTTTTCCATCTGATCGGGACCGTCGGTACCATTCGGGATGACGGAAACCGCGCCCAGAGGGGCATCGATCGTCGGAATGCCAAAGTCAGAAGTTGCGTTGCCCACCGAGGAAGCACTGCCAGAGATGCCGAAGCCGGAGAGTTCGTTGTTCACGCCAGCAAAGGAGTAGGCTGGGATGCCCCGAGGACCAAGGGCGGCGGCGCCGGTCGAACGCGGAGCGTTGACGAGCTGGTCGTTGTTGGAAGCGGCGTAGTTCTGGATGCCGATCGCGTGCTGCTTCTGGTTGTTCACGCAAAGGGTGATGCGGGCCTGGCGACGCACACCCGAGAGGGCGGGCAGCAGGATGCCGATCAGCAG
>JBCDAP010000259.1:0-3996 GCA_039185335.1 Planctomycetota bacterium
CGGCCATCATCGACAGGCGGTGCTCCGTGGCGCCAAGCAACAGGTGCACCTGGTTGAGCTGAAGCCCAATCCGGATCCAAAGTTCCCACGGATAGGCCAGCGAAGCGGTGCCACAAGAGCGTACTGCTGGATATTGACATCTCTCACCAGTTCCTTGCGTGTTTCTTCCAAGCAACAGCCCGACCGAAGGAGTAGGCGAATGACATACAGGGCAGAGCGAGCTGCAATTTGCACAGATCCTGAATCACCAGTTCGAGTCAAGCGATTGCTGCCCTGTGAATCGCATCTTTCCAGGGGGACCAAGAGACGGCGCCTTGCTCAGCGGTCTTTCGATAGCAGAAATCCGCTGCAAGATGAGTCACCGGTCATCATTGGAGAACCCCCGGCTTTGTGAACTGAATCACCGGCATATTGGCGTACCGCAAATCCTAACTGTCTTAGTGCTAGTTGGTAAAGCCTCAGCTGCCAGTCATGTTTTACAGAATCCCACGACTCGGACCAATTGGCAGCGGAGCACTGCGGGTACGGATCACCCCATGCCCGCTTCGGTCGAATGACTCTTCCTGCCCATGATCCATGCCCTCGTTGGTCGACCCCGAGGCAAACACTTGAGATGTACCTGGTTAGAGAGGGCAGGTCAGCGTGAGGCTAGCGGGCGGTTGTACCGTCCCGCGCCTCGCAAAGAACTCGGTCGAGGAGCTGGGCCACGTCCTCTCGAGCTCGCGACAGGTCTGCCCCGTCACTCAAGGCAAGGTCGATGGTGCGCGCCGTCTGGCGCATGTCGCGCTCGGCAAACCCGATCTGTGTCACGGCGATCGTGCCGAGACGCAACCCGGTACCCACCTTGCTGTCGCCCGGCATCAGATTCCGGTTCGAGAGGATGCCGGCACCGGCCAATCGTTCCTCGCACTCAAGGGCCGGCAGGTGTGCCGGGGCCTTGAGCATGACCAGGTGGGAATCGGTCCCACCCGTCCAGACCTCGTGCCCGAGCGAAACGAGCGCCTCGGCGAGCGCGACCGCATTCGAGCGTATCCGAGCCTGCAGGTCACCGAACTCGCAACGCGTAGCGCCGAGCAACGAGATGGCTTTCGCGAGCACCATGTTGGGCAGGGCCGCGCTCTGGATGCCAGGGAACACGGCCCGGCGGATCGCCGGTCCGTGCTCGGGCTTCGAACAGATGAGGCCGCCGCGGTTGCCGCACATGGTCTTGTGAAGGCTGAGCGTGACCACGTCCGCGGAATCAACCGCCGGATGGAGACCGCTGCAGACCATCCCGGCGGGATGCGTAATGTCGGCAAGGTGAACGGAGCCGAGTTCGGCGCAGAGCGATGACACACGCTTGTAGTCGATCGCTCTGGGATAGGTCGACGAGCCGGTGATGATCATCTGCGGCCGCAGTCGTTTGGCGTGAAGCTCGAGCGCGTCGTAATCGATCAGCCCAGTGTCGGGCGCGACGTGGTACGGGTGAATCTCGTACGAGCTGGAAGCGAGCGTGTTCGCGTACCCGTGCGACAGGTGACCGCCGTCGGAAAGCGAAAGCGACATGACCCGTGCGCCGGGCTCGACCAGTGCGTACATGACGGCTTGGTTCGCTTGGGTAGCCGTATGGGGCTGAGCCGAGGCGCACTCGAGGCCGAACAGTGTCTCGCACGAACGGCTGATGCCGTCCTCGATCTCGTCGATGGCATCGGTGCAAGGGAACCAGCGGCTTCCCCGCTCGCCCTCGACGGTCTGAGACATGAACAGTGAACCGCTTGCAGACAGCACCGCCTCGCTCGGGAGGCACTCCGACGCGATCAGGTTGATGAAGTTGCTGTACCGGTCGGTGTGCCGGCGGAGCGAGGACGCGATCCGGGGCATGTCGCGCTCCCACAGTGCAAGCTGCTGCGCCCAGGTGTTCGGGTAGAACCGGTCCACGAAAAAACGAGAGCGGGCCTCGCACGCCGCCTTCGTCTGAGCCGAGTTGATCCGTGTACTACTCATGAGTGCCTCTACGCACGACCGGCATCTGCAGGATATCCTACACCGCGAGGGGGCGCAATCTCCAGGAACGGCCCCTTCTCATTGATCCCAGTCTGTGCGTTGAGCTTCTCGAAGATCGCGAGCGCCGCGGAATTGTTGGCCCCCGCCTGATCCACCAGGCTGAACTTCATGACGCTCTTGCCGTGGTCGTAGCTGATCTTCAATTCGCGGTCGTATATACCGCAATCATCTGGCAACTCCAAATCAGGGTAGTTCTTGAGGAGAGACCCTACCGTGATCCAGTGTGTCTTGACCTCCGGGCCGTTGAGCTCCCAGTAGTTCTTGACGATCTCCTGGTCGCTAAGCTCTTGCTTCATCTTCTCTTCTTCGTCGTCTGAAATGACGAAAACGCGGTGCTTCTCCTTCATGTCTTTCGTACGGAGACTGCGCAAATAGATCTCGACGCGCGAGGAATCGTCGTCACCCGGTACGAATGAGCTAATCGTATCCCGCTTGATGCCGTGGTAGTTCTCGCTGTTACCGATCGCGCTAATGAGATGCGTGCGGTAGGAGTTCAGATCGGTGTATGCAACGTAGAACTCACGCTTGCTGAGCATGGCCTTGACAAGATCCCTGACCGTCTTGGAGTGCCTGTCGACGCGCAGGAGCAGCTCGTTGACCGGGGAGAAGAGTTCGTTGTCGCCCGTCACACGGCCGAGCGCTTCGGAGTTCTCCCGCAAGCGCTCAGCTACGACGAAGAACACCCTGAGCAATTCGACGACAGCACTGCTCAGCGCACCGAAGAATGCTCCCACTACGATGGTCTTCACGTGCGACGAGGCCGTCTCGGTCACCTCACCGGACTCGAGGAGATGGCGGAACAGGTACATGACCGCGACTCCGAGCAAGCCAGCGGCGATGCTCCGCGCCACAATGCTGCGCACACTGGGCAACTCTGAATCTGTTTTGTCGCGGGACGATCCCATGCAGCAAGTATACTGCCTCGAACCGAACATCCGTCTCTAAATTCGTCGGTGGCGGCGAGTCGCCCTGGAAAGCCGATACTGCGTCAAAGGCGCCCACCACGGCGTTTCTTCTGGTTCCGGTCGAGCGTGGTCCTCGCATTGTCGACCAGCGACGGGCCAGCAAGTTTGTCGTGCTTCGCAGGCGATGCTCGCTACGCCGAGATCGCCGGGTAAAGCAATCGCGGATCGTCGCCGACGTGTTGTCGCCTGATCCACATAGCTCGCTTGAGTTCACGTCCTTTCACGGCTCGCGTGGGCTCGAAAGTGCGGTTGCGTCAAGCCGCATCAGCTTAATCTTTCACCAGAACCACCAGCATCGGGCGACAGCACACAGATCTGTGCCATCGCTACCGCTAGCTCAACAGAACGCCTCGCCGAGGACCATGACCCGGAGACACCGACGAGTTCGGACCACTTCATGCCCTCTGCATGACAGGCGAGTAGACTGCGTTGAACACAAAGCCGTATAGATCGAGTAGCACATCGTCTGCAGTACCCGTGTATCGAAGGAGTGTAGTGTGACTAGCGAAGTTGATGGCCCCAGGATCTCGTTTGGCACATCAGTGCCAAAGGACGTTCAGGTCCGAGTGGCACGCTGGTTGGATAGCTCTCCGTCAGTCAACGCGCAGATTGCGGGGCTAAGGCGCGGCCGGCACCTCGTCGAAACGATAAGTACTCACACGGCAGATGTTTCTGGTGTAGTGGGAGTCTTGATTAATGCAATTGCGCTCGTTGTTGTACTAGGTGACAGTGCTCGTCGTCGTTCAGAGCAGTCGGAATGGAGCTTTGAGAGGCTTAGGAAACTTGTTGATGACACACTGGCATACGAAGGTGTCACTGAAGTATCTATTTCACAGGTCGCCGGTTTTCGCGAGTTCAAGTCCGGTGATTCGGAGTTTTGTCGAGTCGCGGTGACAGATCTGCGCTTCAAACAACAATACAATGTGTATATATCGCAAAGTGGTAGTGGATATGTTATCGACTTCAAAGAACCTCCAACAGAATGAGC